>JAYSRZ010000202.1:0-14720 GCA_043720775.1 Variovorax sp.
CGCGCTGTGTGCGTTGGTGATGGTGGCGTTTGCTGTTTGCATGACGTTGTCAACGCGCATCGATTGGAACAACGCTTCGTTTGGGGCTTTGGTGGCGGCGTTTCCCAACACGGGCTACATGGGCATTCCGCTATTGGTGGCGCTGCTCGGGCCGCGCGCGGCAGGGCCTGCGATTTTGACGATTGTGGTGGATCTGGTGATCACGACTTCGCTGTGTATTGCCTTGTCTCGGCTCGGTTCGGGGCAGGCGAATTCAAGCAACGGGGCTGGGCTTGCTGCTAAAAATGCTTTGAAAGGCGTGGCATCGAACCCTATGCCTTGGGCGATTTTGACAGGTGCATTGGCCTCGGGGCTGGAGATTAAATTGCCTGCGCCTGTGATTCAAACCCTGGGCCTGCTGGCCGATGCCGCATCACCTGTGGCGCTGTTTACGATTGGCGCAGTGCTCGCGCGATCGCAGATGCAGGCCATCGCAGGCCATGCGCCGCCTGTGCCAGCGATGGATTACGTGCCGGTGGCTTTGATGAAGCTCGTTTTGCATCCGCTTTTAGTGTTACTCGTTGGCAGCGCAGCGATCGCTTTAGGGCTGCCGCTGGATCGTTTTGCGCTCACGGTGATCGTGCTCGTGGCGGCTTTGCCATCAGCGTCCAATGTGTCGCTACTCGCAGAGAAATTTGATGCGAATAATGGGCGGATTGCCCGCATCATATTGGTAAGCACGGTGCTCGCGTTTTTCAGCTTTGCGGGGGCTGTGAAGCTGGTGGCGCAATAGGTTTTGTGCAATACTGGTTTCTATATTCTTGGAGATTAGTATGCGTACACCCGTCATCACCATTTCAATTCTTGCAGCGGCGCTGCTTGCTGCTTGCGCCACTGGCGGCGGAGCGCTCAGCCCCGTGCAAGGCACAGTCAAGCTCACCGTCCTGCACACCAACGATCACCATGGCCGCTTTTGGAAAAACGGCGATGGCGAGGCTGGTCTTGCAGCGCGTAAAACTTTGATAGATGAAGTGCGCCTTGAGGTCAAAGCCGCCGGCGGGCACACGCTCTTGCTTGATGGCGGCGATGTCAATACCGGCATTCCCGAGAGCGACACGCAAGATGCCGAGCCCGATTTCAAAGGCATGAAGCTCATTGGCTACGATGCGATGGCGCTGGGCAATCATGAGTTCGACAAGCCGCTGCCGATTCTCGCCAAGCAAATGCAGTGGGCAGGCTTTCCGATGATCTCGGCCAATATTTACAAAGACGGCCAGCGCCTCTACAAACCTTTCGAGATGTTTGATCGCGGCGGTTTGAAAATCGCTGTGATGGGGCTTACGACAGATGACACGAAGAAGATGACCGATCCGGCGAATACCGTAGGCGTGGAATTTCGTAAGCCCGCAGACGAAGCGGTAAAACTCGTGCCTGAGCTGCGCAAACAAGCCCACATCGTGATCGCCGCCACGCACATGGGGCATTACACCGATGGCAAGAGCGGCGTGAATGCGCCCGGCGATGTGGAGATGGCGCGGCAAGTCAAGGGCATAGATTTGATCATCGGCGGCCACAGCCAAAATCCCGTTTGCATGTTGGAGCAGCTCGGCGCATCGCGCAGAAACGATGCTTACGTGCCCGGCACAGCCTGCCGCCCCGATGTGCAAAACGGCACGGTGATCGTGCAGGCGCATGAGTGGGGAAAATTCGTGGGCCGCGCGGATTTTGTGTATGCCAATGGCGAGCTCAAGCTAGAAAAATACACGTTGCTGCCAGTGAACTTGAAGCGCAACGTGAAAGGCGCTGATGGCAAGGACACCAAGCAAACTTACACACCCGAGATCAAAGAAGATGCCGCCATGCTCGCGCTCTTGCAGCCCTTCCAAGACAAAGGCCGCGCGGCGCTGGATGTGATCGTGGGAGAGAGCGATGGCGTGCTGGATGGTGATCGCGCCCGCGTGCGCGCTCAGCCGACCAATATGGGCGTGTTCATTGCCAGCGTGATGATGCAAAAAGCAGGAGCTGACTTGGCCATCATGAATGCAGGCGGCGTGCGCGATTCGATGCCTGCAGGCAAGCTCACCTATAAAGACGTGCTCAAAGTGCAGCCCTTCGGCAACATGCTCGCGCACGTGACTTTGAACGGCACGGAGCTCATGGCTTACTTGAATGCTGCCGCAAAAATGAGCGCCGGCGCAGGCGCATTCGCCCAGTTCGCAGGAGTCAATTTAGTCATCGAAGGCGGCGCAGTGAAATCAGCCAGCATCAAAGGCGCACCGATTGAACCCGCAAAAAGCTATCGCCTAGCCCTCAACAGCTTCCAAGCCGGCGGCGGCGATGGCTACCCCAAACTCTCCGACCATCCCGGCTATGTCAACACCGGCTTTGTGGATGCCGATGTGATGCGCGAATACCTTAGCAAAAACAACATCAAAAGCGCGAACTTCGCGCCGGGCGAGGCCATAGTCAGGCGCTAAAGAAGAGTGCTTTTGCGGTGAAAAAAAGGAGCCTGTGAAGGCTCCTTTTTTATGCGCAGCGTTCGAACATGCGCTCATTGAGCTTTCCGCGTTTTGCAGATTACTCGAGTTCACGCTTCGGATAAGCGCTCCACTTAGGCACATTGGTGATGTTGGCGGCCTTGGCAGCTTCGCCACTGCGTTCGGCTGCCTTTGGTCGCGTGCCCAGTGCTTTGGTGTCCATCGCCCACACGATGGTGTTGTACGCCACGGCGTCTGCATTGACGTCCAGTGCCTGCAGGTTGACGTTGTCGAAGGTGTCGCAAGCCAAGTGGTAGCACTTGTCGTAAGCCTCGCCTGCTGTGCCGCCCCACAGCCGCGCTTCTTCAGCTGTTTTGACACCTTCAGCGCCGGTAAACAATCCGCCTGCGGGTATGCCAGCGGCAATAAATGGCCCGTAGTCAGAGCGGCCATCAAAATCAGTGCCTTTGAAGGGCAGATTGCGCTCGGTATAAAACTTTTCAAACAGCTTCTCAATCGCCGTCGAACCTGCTGGCCCTGGGCCCGCGCCGACATTGTCAGAGTTATCGCCGTCATAGATAAAGTACACCGGGTTAGGCGAGCCAATCATGTCAAAGTTGAGATACAGCGCAATTTTTGCTTTGTCTGCTGCGCTTAATTTTTCAACATATTTCTCGGAGCCGACCAAGCCTGATTCTTCTGCGCCCCACAATGCAAATCGCACTTTGTTCTTTGGCTTGGCGCGTGCCATTTGCACGGCTGTTTCCAAAATGGCAGCGCTGCCTGAGCCGTTGTCGTTGATGCCTGGGCCTTCGTCCACCGAGTCCAAATGCGCACCCACCATCACCACATTGTTTGGATCGCCACCTTTGGATTCCGCGATGATGTTGGATGTGGTCGCTGTGCCTCGAAACGTATTGGTTTTAACGCGCAGTACCAAGCCCGACAAGCTGATCAGCTCTGAGCCTTTGACTTGGGTGATTGCCACAGCCGGCACATCGAGTTTGAACTCTTCTCCCAGTGTGCCGCCAGGCGTGCCAGGGCGGTTGTCGTAGATCACAGCTGCTTTAGCGCCCGCAGCCGCTGCATTGGTCACCTTCAAACTAAAGTTGCAGCTGCCTCGGCTGATCAGCGCGATGTGCCCCGATGTGAAGCTGGCGAAATCTGCGGTGGTGCAGCCTGTGGCCACGGAGGGCTGGCTCACCGGCGCGGTGACGTCGCCGCTGCCTGAGTAGGCATAGATGGTGTGTGTGATGGTTTGGCTTCCAGAGGGCGTGACCTGCGCGAGCTCGCTGGGGCTCAGTTTGATAAACGACTGAAAATCAAAGTTTTCCCGCGATACGTCATATCCCGCCAGCTTAAAAATGAATTCAGCATAGTCAGCCGATTGATCGTAGCCTTTGGTGCCCGAGACGCGCGTGCCGTTGTTGCGGTCGGCGATTTCTTGCAACACGCGCTGATGAAACCGCACGCCGTCAAGCGTGACGCATTCCGTGAGTTTTTCTGGCGTGTCGTTTCTGCGCAGAAAGCAACGCAGCTTAGAGTTGCCCAAGATGCTGCCCAGTTTTTGAGCACGCTCCATCTCAGGCTGATCGACGCCTAAAGCTGCGAATTCTGGGTCTAGAGATAGGGGACTTTGCGTTTTGCTGCCGCTCAGCGTTTCGCCACCGACTTGTGTTGAGCTGTTGGTGCCTTGAGCTGCTATTGGTGAGGCGGCTTGCGATGAAGTTGGCGGTTGCGCTGTGTCGCCTCCACCGCCACCGCATGCGACCAAAACCATGACAAGTAGAAGGCTTGCGCTCAAGCGCATTGGCCGTGTAAGAAGAGTTGAATGAAGTATTGACATGGGAACTCCGTTGTTGTCACCAGAAGCAAATTTCGCTGAAAGCCTTGTGTGCATTCAGGATGCATGAGGTTTTAAGTCGTCGTCGCCGCAGCTTCAAAATTCGGCGAAGTGTGAGGCGCGAAGTTACACCCGCGCACTCTACGTGCCAAGGGCTACGGGGTATAAGTTACTTTTGATGCTTCTTGCTTACCTCAGATGCATCTTGCAGGGCGCAAGTGCATATAGAAACACGATGATGCAATTGCTGTGTTCGACGTATTGCCTACGCCATCATCAGAGCATTGGTGAGCGCTTGAGGTGACAGCGCAAATGGCGGTGCGCGATGAAAGACTAACAATCCAAACCAATGCGCGAGTACATCTGTGCAGCCCAGCTCCATCGCTTTGGGATGCACGATGGTTTGACCAACTGGCTTGGTAAGCAACGTTTGAAAGAGTGCATCGGGATTGGCCTTTGCTGCGGCCAAATCGAGCACGCGGTAAGAGCCAATGCTTTTCCAAAAATTGACAGCGCCGACCGGTGCGAATTCAACCTGCTCGCCCGAAGCTTTGATGTGCAACGATTCGGACAGCTGGGCGAAAAATGCCGCGCCCGATTTGCAATTCATTGTTTGCACGCAAGCCAAGGCAAACTGCTTCACCTCATCTGCCGTGCCTTTGCAGCGCAGGCCAAAGAAAGCGTTGCCGAAAAAGACTTCGAAAGCGACTTCGTGCGCACTTGCTAGATAGGTGACAACTGTCTGCTGCTCAGGCATGCCGTTGGGCTGGATCACCCAAGCCTCCTCCCAGATGCCTAGCTTGGCGAATTGGCCATAGGTGATATTGGTTTGGAATTGCGGGTGCGCGGATAGGTTCGAAGACATGACTATTAAACTAGATTGAAAATGATGGGCAGCTTTAGAAATTACATTGCGAGTAGCGTCGCATTGCCGCCCGCAGCTGCGGTGTTCACCGTAATAGTTTGCTCTGCGCAGAAGCGCAGCAAATAATGCGGGCCGCCGGCTTTGGGGCCTGTGCCGGAGAGGCCTTCACCGCCGAAGGGCTGTACGCCGACGACTGCGCCGATCATGTTGCGGTTGATGTACACATTGCCGATGTGCGCGGCTTGCGCGAGCTGCTGAGCGCGGGAGTCGATTCGGGTTTGAATGCCTAGCGTCAGGCCGTAGCCCATCGCATTGATCTGCTGAATGACGGTGTGCGCGTCATCTTTGTAGCGGTAAATATGCAGCACGGGCGCAAAGACTTCGTGTTTTAAATCACTCAGTTGCTGGATTTCTACGATGTGAGGTGACATCATATTTGCTATTGATTTAGTAGCACTTAGCGCAGTATCGGTGGGCTTAAATGAGCGTTTTTCCTTATAAATACTTGCAGCTAGCAGCTGTTGAATGCCTTGGTACGCCTCGGCATCAATCAGCGGGCCCACATCGGTGAAAGGCTGCGCTGGATCGCCGCAATGCAGCTCAAGAGCCGCGCCGTGCAGCATCTCGATGACTTTATCGGCTATTCCCGAATGCACGCAAAGCAAGCGCAGCGCGGAGCAACGCTGGCCGGCGCTTTTGAAGGCGCTCGTGATTGCTGCATCAACCACTTGCTCGGGCAGGGCGCTGCTATCGACCAGCATCGCATTGATGCCGCCCGTCTCGGCAATCAGCGGTGTGATTGGGCCGTCTTTCGCTGCGAGCGCGCGGTTGATGATGCGAGCGACCTGCGTTGATCCTGTGAAGACCACGCCTGCTATATTTTCAAGAGCAACAAGCGCAGCGCCGACGGTCTCGCCCGGGCCATGCAGCACTTGCAATGCAGCTTCGGGCACGCCGGCGTGGTGCAAGAGCTTGGCGGCCTCGTACGCGACGAAAGGCGTTTGCTCAGCGGGCTTGGCCAGTACGGTGTTGCCTGTGGCCAGCGCTGCTGCGACTTGGCCGAGAAAAATAGCGAGCGGAAAATTCCACGGGCTGATGCAGACCCACACGCCGCGTGGCTTCAGTCTTAATTCGTTCGTCTCACCAGTCGTGCCATAAGCAACATCGCCGTGCGATGTGGGCATGGAAATCGGCTGCATCACGCGCTCAGCTTCAACCGCGTAATAGCGCAAAAAATCCACCGCTTCGCGCACTTCGGCCACCGCATCGCCCCAAGTCTTGTGAGCTTCTTTCACGAGCAATGCGCAGAACTTCGGCGTTTGCGATTCGAGCACATCTGCGGCTTTTTGCAGAACAGCAGCGCGTTGCGCCACAGGCAGTTTGCTCCAAATTTGATAGCTGCTTGCGCAGGATTGGTGGGCGCTAGAGGCGCTTTTTACTTCAAAAATTGGCACCGCAAGCACTTGCACGGCCGCATAAGCTGTAAACACGAACAAGCGATGCGTCTCGTCAGCCAGATCAAATCCTGCGCTGTTTTTACGTTGCGCCCCAAACAGATTTGGCGGCAGCGGCAAACTGACTTGCGCGGACAAATGCAGCGGAGATGCGAGCAATTCATCCATGCGCACCGCTTCATCCGAGAGCTGATGCACAAACGATGAATTCGCGCCATTCTCCAGCAAGCGGCGCACGAGATAAGCCAGCAGATCGCGATGCGCGCCCACGGGCGCATAGATGCGCACGCGAATGAGCGGATTCTTCAACACTTCGCGGTAAATGCCTTCGCCCATACCATGCAGGCGCTGCAATTCAAAGGGCGCGCCATGCTTGGAAGCGAGCTGCATGATGGCGGCAATCGTTGCTGCGTTGTGCGTGGCAAATTGCGGATAGATCACGTCTTTCGCAACCAGCATCGCCGCAGCGCAGGCCAGATAGCTCACATCGGTGTGATGCTTGTGGGTGAACACGGGGTAATGCGCCAATCCCAGCTCCTGCGCCCGCTTGATTTCGGCATCCCAATACGCGCCCTTGACGAGGCGACACATGAGCTTGACTTGATGCCTGCGAGCGATGCGCGCGACTTCATTGATCAGCTCTACCGCACGGGTTTGATAAGCCTGAAGCGCCAAGCCGAAGCCGCTCCATTGCGGATACTTTTCAGCAATCTTGATCACCAAGGCTTCAAACACATTAAGCGAGAGCTCGAGCCGATCCACTTCTTCCGCATCAATCGTTAAATTCATATCAGCAGCGGCGGCCAGCTCACACAATTGCCACACACGCGGCACGAGCTCACTCATCACGCGGTCGCGCTGGCCCCACTCATAGCGCGGATGCAGCGCTGAGAGCTTGATCGAGATGCCGTCCCCGGTTTGGGCATCATTTTTTAAGCCTTTTTGGCCATTTGAGTCCGTAGAAACTGCGTGAAGTGCTATTGATTTAATAGCGTTGGAGTAGCTCTCAAAGTAAGCATCTGCATCAACTTGCGTGCGCGCGCCTTCGCCCAACATGTCAAAACTGAACGCCAAACGATGGCCCCCATCCCAGGCTGCGCCTGGCCCCCCGAGGGGGTGCAGCCGTTCTTGGGGTGGCCCTGCGAACGTCTGGCCGCTCTTTTTTCGCTCTGCGCGCGCCACTTCTAAGGCCTCAGCAATCGTTTGCCCAAGCACGAATTGTTTGCCCATGAGCTGCACCGCGCGCAGCGTGGCGGCCACCACCGTTTTCGCGCCAAGCTTGAGCAAAAGGCCGGGCTGAGAAGCTGCATCTGCATCTGGCAAAAAATGTTTGCTCATCGAAATCGCGGCGTTCGAAAGTCGTGCAAGAGCCGCAGGCGAACCTCCGGTTGCGGCCGCATTGCCCGAGCCCTCAAAATCTGCTCGCGAGAGCTGATCTGCCGTGAGTGCAATGGCTGTGTCTGCATCCGGAATGCGCAGCAGCGCTTCAGCCAGTCGCATCAAAGCCAAGCCCTCGTTGCTTGAGAGCGGATATTCGCGCAGCAGCGATTCCATCGCCCAAAAAGGCGGCGGATTCTCGCGAACCGCCTTGACCCAAGGCGCGGCTTGCGCGGCAGCGGCGGCCCAATCGAGCGCACCTTCGAGTGCTTTGAGTCGCGATGAGACGATTTCGCCTTCCGGGAGATAAGGCGTGGGCAAGCGGTTGGGCAGAGAAAAATGAATCATGGTGATCAATATTTAGTGGATAAGTAGATGATTGCTTGAAAAATAAAGAATTTCTCGCTAAATTAGCGGATTTACACATATGAAACGCTAAAAAGATGAATGAAAACAGTGAAATCAACAAGATCGACCGAAAAATCCTGGCTGCGCTGCAGCTTGATGGCCGCATCAGCAATTTAAAACTTGCAGAAAACATCGGCCTCTCGGCCACAGCGGTGCTTGCTCGCACGCAGCGTTTGCAGCGAGACGGCTTCATCGTGGGCTATGAAGCCAAGCTCAATCCCGCGAAGTTAGGCCGAGGCATGGCGGTTTTTGTGGAGGTGTTGCTCGATCGCACCACAGCGAATGTGTTTGATGCTTTCAAAGCGGCCGTGCAAGTACACGATGAGATCATGGAATGCCATTTGGTGGCTGGCGGTTTTGACTATTTGATCAAGCTGCGCGTGCAGGACATGGCCGCATATCGTGAGTTTGCAGGTCGCGTGCTGTGGGCCTTGCCCGGTGTCCGAGAGACGCGTACTTACGCCGTCATGGAGGAAATCAAAGAAAGTACGAGACTCGCTGTGTAAAACTTTGTGAATCATTTCCGTGTGATTTTTTTCATTTTCATGTGGTGAAAATGACGCAGCTACATGCGTGATCAGTGCGCTCTATCACGCTATTAAAAGCTGAGTGCGTAATTCTGCATATCTGTCTTTATCATCCACCACACCCAGCTAAGCACTCTAATTGTGCAAAATCCTACTTTTTTGTGTTGTTGAAATTTTTGTGACATCCGATCCCTCTTGGCAGAGCTCGTCGAGCCCGATTGTTTTCTTGCGGCCTATTGGCATTGCAGCGGGCGACGCCATGCGTTTGATGGATACGGCCAAGCGCATCAGTGGTCCAGTGCGTTGGAGGATGGCTCCCCCTGGTGTGTCAGCAGACGCTTATATGGTACATCGCTTCAGCATTGTGGACGCATCTGACGCAGCGACGCTTCCAACAACTGGCAATCAATCTGCATGGGCCGTGTCGGCGGGCGGCAACTCTTCAAACTTCTCGGGGCAACGAAAGTTAAGCCTCGACGAGCAAGGATGGCATCGCGGCCGTCCGGTCTGCGTGCTAGGCCAAGATGTTGAGACCAGTCATTTAGAAGCCGATGAATTGGCTCCTTTGAGTTTTCCTGATGCACTGATGCAACTTGAGCAAGGCTTGAATGCTTTGCTCGAAGAGCTTGTTGGCGCACGAATGTTGTACATCGTTGGAGAAATGGCTTGGGAGCAGCGCGCCAGATGGCCGACGCATCATTTGCATGTGATCGAATCAGGGCAACTTGTGGCGGTGATTGATCCACAAAACTGGCAATTCCATTTGCTCGACGGTTGTACGGTCGAGCGCATGATCAATGCCGATATGGTCACCAAGCCGCGCGCGCCTGCTTTCGCAGCGCCGGGATTTCGTAGCTTCATGTTTGAATCAGCGCTGTGGGAATTTTCTAAGCGCTGCCCAGAGGCTATGCTCGATCAGATGCTTCCCGCCACTTATCTTACCGAGCCGCTCACCCACCGACGCGCACCTCATTTGAAAGAGCATGCCATGGGCGATCATTGCGTGGCGATTTTGCGAGCGCTTGATACGCGTGCCCGCACGGCCGATGAGCTTCAAAACAGTCTGCGCATGACGCGAGCTTCTTTGTTGCGCGCTCTCACTAGTCTCGCATTGGTGAGAGCGATCCAGCCTGAATCGCGCTCAAAGCGCGGTTTCATGCAGAGCGTAAGTGATTGGTGGAGCCGCCTCAAGGGCAAGATGCCAGAGAATTCGATGCTGCGTGTGGCTCACAGAATGCCTGCATAGATTTCACAGTTTTGTGCAAGCGGCGCAGATCAATTAAGCCGCCAAAAACGCCAGCAACTCATCTTTCTTTGCATAGGCATCGCGCTCGCCAAGCGCCATCAGCGGCTGCGTAAATTCTGGCTCAAAAAGCAAATAGCTCGCTAGACCTGCGCCTGCACTGCTGCTGGCGTTTTTTCCGGCGAGTGCACGCAACGCACGGCGCACTGAATCGGGCAGAGCTCCCGCGTGTTGATGCGCCAAATGATCCAGCGATTGGCTGGGATGCAGGCTCATGATGTCAACCCGGCCATAGGGCAATACGGCTGCCACCTCGCGTGGCAGCTGATCTAGTGTTTCGTTCATTCGAATGGCTTGCTCCACATCGCCGCGCAGCGTGTCATGAAACACGCTGGCCAATGCATGCCCGAGTACGCCGCTCACATTAGGCGTTGCATGTTGTTTGCTGCTGTCATCGGCTGCAGCGCCACCAAAGCCACTGCGCTCAGGCTGCCCGACACCGATGACCAATATTTTGTGTGCGCCAAGATGCAGAGCCGGCGACAGAGGCGAGGTTTGCCGCATTGAGCCATCGCCAAAATACTCGGTGTGATCCTGTGCCCAAAGCGGTGTGGCAGGGAAGATCAAGGGAATGGCGCTGGATGCCATCAAATGTTCAATGGTGATCGGCTGAAATTCAGCATGCCGACCAGGGCGCATCCAAGGTTTGAATTTTGTATTTGCAGCGACTTGGCAAAACGTCCAATGCACCCCGGTGCTGTAGCTCGATGCCGTGATGGCCAGCGCATGCAAAGTTTTCTGCGATAGCGCCTCATCGATGCCCGGCAGAGAAATGGCGCGGTGCAGCGTGTTGACCAGTGGCATGTTGTTCAGCAGCGCACCCGTTTGGCGCAATTGGTAGGAGAGCTTCCAGCCCGTGGCGATGCGAGAAAACCGCATCCAACTAGGTAAATCTATCTTATACACATGCTCGCTACGCAAGGCTTGCCAAAATTGTGCGAGTGCTTCAAAAGCAGCAACACCTTCGTTTGCGCGAGACGCTAAAAAGCTCGCATTCAAAGCACCAGCTGATGTACCCACCAAGATTTGGAATGGAAAAGCACGCTCGGTGTTGTCTTGAATACTCTGCACCTCCAGCATGTTGGCCAGCGCCTTGAGCACACCCGCTTGATAAGCTGTGCGTGCGCCGCCGCCCATCAGTACGAGCGCGATGCGCGGCTTTGCGGGACGCACCAGCCCAGCATGGATTAGTGTGGAAATTGTCATTGGGGTACATTCAAAGCCAGACTCTGAAATTTACATGACAAATACTTTTTCTCCAAACACGACAAAGGCTGTAACTTCAGCTTTAACACCTCGTCGTGAATTTTGGCTGTTGCTCACCCTTGCCGGCATCCAGTTCACCCACATTCTCGATTTCATGATCATGATGCCGCTGGGCCCACAGCTGCGGCAAGTATTCAATATCACGGATGCCCAGTTTGGGCTGTTGGTCTCTGCCTACACGTTTTCTGCGGGCATCTCAGGCTTGGCCGCTGCGTTTTATGTGGATCGCTTTGGCCGCAAAAAACTGTTGCTTGTTTTGTATGTATTGTTCGCTTTAGCAACTCTGGCTTGCGGCCTCGCGCCCACGTATGAATCGCTGATAGCGGCTCGTGTGGCGGCTGGTGTGTTTGGCGGTGTGCTTTCAGCGCTTTCGCAAACCATTGTGGGTGATGTGATTCCAGCTGAGCGGCGTGGTCAAGCCATGGGCATTGTGATGTCATCGTTTTCAATTTCTACTGTGGCTGGTGTGCCGCTAGGGCTTTTTTTGGCTGCGCACTTTAGCTGGCATGTGCCTTTCTATGCGATTGCTGGCTTCAGCGGTCTGCTGATTGTGCTGGCTTGGCAAACGCTGCCAGCGATGCGCGAGCATTTGCAAGCGTCGCGTCGGGTCTCGCCTTTGGCCAACCTGATTGACACAGTTAAAAACCGTGATCACCAAAAGGCTTTGCTGTTTACCTTTTTGATGATGTTCGTTGGCTTCGTGGTGATCCCATACATCACGCTCTACACCACATCGAATGGTCGCATGACGATGCAGCAAGTGCCGTATGTGTATCTCGCTGGCGGCATTGCCACGCTGCTCACAGCGCGCTGGATTGGCCGCGCCACGGATGCGCAGGGCAAAGTGAAGGTCTTCCGGGCTCTGGCGCTGCTCACTATTTTCCCTGTGGTGGCAATGACCGTCGTCGGGCCGCTGGGCCTCTACGGCATCTTGCCTGTGAGTGTGTTGTTTTTTGTGTTTTTAAGTGGCCGCATGATCCCCGGCATGGCGATCGTTACCTCGGCCTGCAACCCGTCTCAACGCGGCACTTTTATGGCGCTCAATTCTGCTGCTCAATCGCTGGGCATGAGCGCAGCTGCTTTTATCGGTGGCGTCATCATCAGCCGCGATGCGCAAGGCTGGGTCATGCATTATTGGGGCAATGCATTGATCGGCGTGGCGGCCTCGCTCGCGACCTATTGGTTGGTGGGCAAATTGCGCTTGGAATGGCCCGACGCTGGGGGTCAAAAGTAAATTATTGCAATGCAAGATTGCGCAGAAGCGTAAATAGGCGCATGATGAATTTAAGTTTGAAGTTTTCGGTGCTGTTTGCTGGCCTAGTCAGTTAGCAAGCAGTTTTTGCACTAGCGAGAGCACAAGGAGGCACTCATGAACTTGACGATCAGTGGACATCACCTCGAGGTTACACCAGCGCTGCGGTCTTACGTCACAGCCAAGATTGATCGAATTTCCCGGCATTTTGACCAAGTGGTGGACATCAAAGTCCTGCTAACTGTGGAAAAGCAAAAAGAAAAAGAACGACGACAGCGCGCCGAATGCAACATTCACGTCAAAGGTGATGACTTGTTTGCAGAAAGTGCCCATTCTGATTTGTATGCTGCGGTAGATGAATTGGTTGATAAGCTGGATCGCCAAGTAGGCCGCTACAAAACCAAGCGCCAAGATCACCACGCCGGCGAATCGGCCAAACGTTATTTGCAATAAGTTGGCTTGATTTTCCAAGGCATGTCGTTATGACATTTGGCCGCCTAGCATTTTGCAAGGCGGTTTTTTTTCGCGGCAGCTGTCATGTTGCGCCCATGCTCAATATGTCTCGCCGATGTCCATTTGTCGGAAAACGCCCATTTCCTAGGGTTTACACGAGCAAAGGTGCATAATGCGACTCCCGGCGTTTGTTAATTGCCAGTTACACATCAGTTCTTCATGAATCGACTCGCTGCTATTTTGCCCGCTGCCCAAGTGCTAGCGGGCGTGGATGCCACCAGTAAAAAACGCGCTTTTGAAGAAGCGGGTTTGCTGTTTGAAAATCTCCATGGTTTATCTCGCGCTTTGGTCACAGACAGCTTGTTTGCCAGAGAGCGTTTAGGCTCAACGGGCTTGGGCCACGGTGTAGCGATTCCGCATGGCCGCATTAAGGGGCTGAAAGCGCCGATGGCGGCAATGTTCTTGCTATCCAGCGCCATTGGCTTCGATGCGCCTGATGAGCAAGCCGTTAGCCTGCTGATTTTTCTGCTTGTGCCCGAAGCTGCAACGCAAAAACATCTAGAAATTCTCTCTGAGATTGCAGAAATGCTGGGCGATGCGCCGTTGCGAGAGCGCTTAAAAGCCGCGCCCGACGCCGCTCGTTTGCACGAGCTCATTGCCGGCTGGCACTCTGCTGCTGCGCCGATGCCCTTGGCGGCCTAATCAGGCGGCCTTCATCTTCATTCGCATGCATCCATGAAACCCTCGGTCATCAGCGCCGATGTGCTGTTTGAAGATCACCGCGAGCGCCTGAAATGGGCTTGGGTGGCAGGCTTGGGTGCTTCGGAACGGCACTTTGATGAAGTGGCCGTGAGAGCAGCCCGTTCAGGCGCAGATTTGGTGGGCTATCTCAACTACATCCATCCGTATCGTGTACAGGTGCTCGGCGAGCGCGAAGTGGCCTATCTCACGCCCTCTGATGAGCACGATGCGGAGGATTGCGCCCGCCGCATCGCTCGCATTGTCACACTTGAGCCACCCGTCATCATCATTGGTGATGGATTAGAAGCGCCAGACACACTGTTGCAGTTGTGCGAGCGTGCGCAAATCCCTGCTTTCCAAACGCCTGAATCGGCCGCTTTTGTGATTGACGTTTTGCGAGCGTATTTGTCGCGCCATTTCGCAGACCGCACCAACATGCACGGCGTATTCATGGATATTTTGGGCCTCGGTGTGCTGATCACCGGCGAATCTGGATTGGGCAAGAGCGAATTGGCACTAGAGCTCATTTCGCGCGGCAATGGCTTGGTGGCTGATGATGCGGTGGATTTGTTTCGCACGAACCAAACCACGATCGAAGGCCGCTGCCCTGATTTGCTGCAAAACCTGTTGGAATTGCGCGGCATTGGTTTGCTGGATATCCGAGCGATATTTGGCGAGACGGCGGTGCGACGCAGGATGCGCCTCAAGCTCATCGTTCATCTGGTGCGCCGCGCCACGATGGAGCGCGAATACGAGCGCATCCCTTATGAGCCGC
>JAYSRZ010000203.1:0-1753 GCA_043720775.1 Variovorax sp.
GCCGCCTGCCAGCAGCAACACCGATTTACCAAACAGCACTTCATGCGCCAGCTCACGCCAGTTGTTTGATGACTTGGCCGCGACTTCCGGCGATTTCAAGCGGTTTAACTCAATCGCCCTAGCGCGACTCAATTCTCTGCGTGCGAGAAAAACACCCGCCACAATCCCCGGCGCTTCCATCACCGCCACCCAGAGCGCCGCATGCGCTTCAAAAGCCACGCCTTCGCGCTGCAAATAGCTTGAAGCCACGGCAAACGTCACCACACTCACCGAGCCATAGTGCGCGGCGAGCACCGCGCTATCCACGCCCGAGAAACCCATGCGTTTGAGCACGGGCGTCATCAGCAAGGGAATCAAGCCACCGAGCGCCATGCAAGCCAGAATTTGCGGCAGCACGGTAGCGATGCTTTGCCTGTGCAACTCAATGCCGCCTTTGAGGCCAATGGCGAGCAATAAATAAACCGACAGGGCTTCATACAAAGCCTGCGGCAATTTCAAATCGCTTTTGCCCAGCCGTGCGATGACACCCAAAATAAAGAAGAGAACGACTGCATCGACCATGGCTCAATCATGCCACGAGCTAGGCGAGTATTCGTTTTATCCAGAGCGACTAAAACGACCGTTCGCCCTGAGGTATCGAAGGGCTCGCATGAGCTTCGATACCTCTTGGCATAACCAGTCCCGAGGCTTCGATACTTCAGCCCGAACGGATAGTGCGCAAAGAATGAGCGAGCGTCGCGTTAAACGCCCTGCGCCGCCAGCGCCGCTTCCATCCGCTTCTCAGCGGCCCGCTCTGAATAGCGGTTAAAGCGCCACGAGGTGCCATCTAGCGTGATGCGGCGCCATGTGGCGCGTTTGGCGTGTGCGCTCATCTCGGGCCAATGCTGTACTTCGGAAAACATGCGGCCGCAACCTTTGCAAAAATCATCGCCTTGGCTGGTGGAGCAAATCGCGATGCAAGGCGTGTCGGGCGTGCTGTCGTACCAAGCCAGCCATGCTTCCAAGGCTTTTTTAGGCATGGAGCGCTCGCTGGCCATCTCTTGCTTGTGAAAAATCAAGAGCGCATAAATTTCTGCAAGCGCAACAAGTGGTGCAGCCAGCTTGACGCCATCGGGCGAGGGGCTTTTGATGCGCCAGAAGTTGATGGCAGATTCAATATCGCTGATGTGGATGCCGACAGGTTCGGTACTAAAAGGATCGTAGGCGGCATCTTGCATGGGAGCTGGATGATAACCCTTCTGATGCAGCTTCATCGCTAGCAGACCAGAAGAACACGGAAGACACGAAAATTACACGGAAAGCACGGAAAAGAAAATGGTTTTTTCTGTGTCTTCCGTGTAATTTCCGTGAATTCTGTGCTCTCAAAACCTGTGCGCGCAAGCACCTACGCAGATAAAGCGACGTAAACATTTTGCACATCATCGTTGCCATCAATCGCTGCCAAGAAAGCTTCAACTTCTTCTAAATCCGCTGCGCTCAAGCTCGCTGCGCTCACCGCATTCTTCGGCTTGTAGCCCAGCTTGGCAGAGAGCACAGTAAAGCCTTGCGCGGGCAGGGCGCGGCTGACCACGTCCAAATCTGCCGCATCGGTGATGAAATGCGCTGTGCCGTCTTCGGCGCTCAGCTCAAAATCTTGCGCACCTGCTTCAATCGCGGCAACTTCAGCGTCAGAGCCTGCCGCGCCCTCAGCTTCAATCATGCCCACATGGTCAAAATCCCAGCTCACCGAGCCGCTCGTGCCCAGCTGGCCTTT
>JAYSRZ010000204.1:0-14669 GCA_043720775.1 Variovorax sp.
GGCAAATTGCATTTCAATTTGGCCTTCGCTGTCGCTTAGCAAACGCTGCATTTCCAGCACCGTCTTGCGCGGCAAAATCACTTCTTGCTTGGGCACTTCGACATCAAGCTGAGCGGAAGAGAAGGCCAATCGGTGGCCATCTGTCGCGACGATGGCGAGTTGCTTTCCCTCGGCAACGAATAGGATACCGTTCAGATAGTAGCGAATATCGTGTACGGCCATGGCAAAAGAGACTTGCGCAAGAAGCGCTTTCAACACTTTTTGTGGCACAGAAAACGAAGGCCCGAAATTCGCTGCTTCTTGCACGAGAGGGAAGTCTTCTGCAGCTAAGGTTTGTAGAGTGAACTTACTTTTTCCGCCCTTCAAGATGAGCTTGCTTGCACTGGACTCGAGCGAAACTGTTTGATCGGCCGGCATAGTGCGCAAAATATCGATGAGCTTACGTGCGCCAACAGTCGTGGAGAAATTGCCAGCGTCACCATCCATAGTGGCTGCTGTACGGATTTGAATTTCTAAATCACTAGTCGTCAGTTGCATCGTCTCGCCTGTTTTACGCAGCAACACGTTGGCTAAAATAGGTAAGGTATGACGGCGTTCCACGATGCCGCAAACAGATTGCAAGAGTGAGAGTAATTTTTCTTGGGTTGCCTTGAGTACGATCATGATAGTCAGTCTCTTATTCTTTAAATCAATTAATAAAGATAGTAGTAGTAGTAAAGGGGATACTTTTGTGTGGACAAGCGAATTTTCGCCTGAAAAATCATGGGGTTAGCTGCGTTGGAATGTTGTGTGCAAGCATGCTTTTGTGGTGGAGTGAAAATATGAACAACTTTAGAAAATGCGTCTGGCATGTGCATAACTGCTGACTTATTCCATCACTATCCACAGCTTTGTGCTGTTTTGAGAAAATCCCTGTAATTTGTCATTCATTTTCACCTTAAAAGTCCTAAATTGATAGCAGGTAGCGCAATATATTTGCCGGCAAACTGCTCTTTTTGATTAAAAATTGACAAGTTGCATCGATCAGCCCTTAAGCGTTTGCTCCAATACGTGTAATTGTTGGTTGAGTTCAGAAAACTGCTGGCGCTCGGTGGAGATTTTGCGCACCGCGTGCAAGACGGTGGTGTGATCGCGCCCGCCAAAGAGCTCACCAATCTCGGGCAGGCTCTTTTGCGTGAGTTCTTTGGCCAGATACATGGCAATCTGGCGCGGCCGAGCAATTGAGGCGGGCCGCTTCTTGGAATACATATCCGCAATCTTGATTTTATAAAAATCGGCCACGGTTTTCTGGATGTTTTCAACGCCAATCTGCCGGTTTTGGATGGACAGCAGATCGCGCAGTGCTTCGCGAGCCAGCGGAATAGAGATTTCTTTTTGGTTAAACCGCGAATAAGCCAAAATCTTACGCAGAGCACCTTCGAGCTCTCGCACGTTAGACCGCACATTCTTTGCTACAAAGAAGGCCACTTCTTCGGGCATGGATGAGCCCTCAGAAATGGCTTTATTGATCAGAATGGCCACGCGCATTTCCAGCTCAGGCGGCTCGATGGCCACAGACAAGCCCGAATCAAAGCGCGAGACGAGACGTTCATGCATATCTGTTAAACCCTTAGGATAGGTGTCAGACGTCATCACAATATGGCTCTTCTTGGCCAATAAAGCTTCGAAAGCATTGAAGAATTCTTCCTGGGTGCGGTCTTTGTTAGCAAAGAACTGCACATCATCGATTAGCAATAAATCAAGTTGGTGATAACGCGCTTTGAATTCATCAAAAGTCTTGCGCTGATAGGCGCGCACCACATCCGAGACGAATTGCTCGGCGTGGATATACAAGACTTTTGCACTTGGTTTGTTGGCCAGCAATTGGTTACCTACAGCATGTAGTAAATGCGTTTTGCCCAAGCCGACACCGCCATAAATAAATAGCGGGTTGTACAGCGCACCTAGGTTGTTAGAGATATGCATAGCCGCAGCGCGGGCCATGCGATTGGCCGAGCCTTCGACCAAGGTATCAAAGCTAAGCGCGGTGTTGATGCGCGACTTAAAGCCCGCCTCATCTTCAGTTAATAAGGCAGCCGTTGGACTGGGTGAATAAACACCCCCGCTGTCTTGGGTTATGCCGATCGCAGAAGAAGGCCCGGCAATAGGGGAAGATGATACGGCAGGCCTGGCTTGCGATTCACGCGGAGCCAGCGCCAACTCCAAGATAACACCTTGGCCAGTTGCTTCACGGCAAATACGCTCTGCACAAGCTGCTATCTTGCTGGCATATTGCGCACGCACCCAATCAAGCTTAAAGCGGTTAGCCACCAATACGGTTAGCTTAGACAGGTCGTGGGAAACGGTGGCCGCCAAGGGCTTGATCCACGTGTTGTATTGCTGCTCCGGCAGCTCTTGCGCAAGATGAGCAAGACACATAGGCCAAAGCTTGCCTGCTTCAAGATGGATCGCGCTAGCGCTTGAGATGGTCGCATCATGAGGCGGGGCCTGTGATGAGGAAGGCGCAGAGAAAGCGTGTTCTTCCATCATGCTTGCGACACCATCGTCTGTAGAAATAATTGTGGATAAATCAGACAAAGCATACAAAGATTGTAGTCAAAAAATACAGTTATCCACAGGCCATTCGAGAAAATAGGCGGAAGTGATTTTCGTGAGTGAGTGCTCGCAAAGGCGAAGCCCAGCCGAGAATCAGACAGTTTGCCTGCTACGCTCGCAAATGATTTGCGAAAACACCCGCACAATCTTCGCCAAATGCTTGTCACGACAGGAAAATGACGTCTCTGGGATGTGTGCGCCGGCTCGAAATCTGCGATAATCTTAGGTTACGCCCAAACAAGCAGCGCAAGTGCGGCAAGCTTACCGGGCAAGACCACACTCAACGCATTAGTCATGCTCTGGATGAATAAATCATGAAACGTACCTATCAACCCTCCAAAACCCGCCGCGCCCGTACCCACGGTTTTCTAGTGCGTATGAAAACTAAAGGCGGCCGCGCTGTGATTAATGCACGTCGCGCCAAAGGGCGCAAGCGCTTGGCTGTCTAAGGCTGCATTGCACGCGCGGGCGCTTGCTTTGTTGCCGCGCCTCAAAACTGCTGCGCAATTCGCAGCCGTGCTTGATGCGAGCAAGCTCAAAGCACAGCGGCCAGCTGGTGTTTGGCGCAGCGCCCATTTTGCGTTGCATGTTGCACCGCTTAGCATTTTGCAGACCGAGTACGAAGGCGTAGCGATCAAAACGGCCAGCTTACTCAGCCCCATTGTTGGTGTGATTTGCCCCAAACGATGGGCCAAACGCGCCGTCACCCGCAACACCATCAAACGCCAGATTTACGCCGTGTCCAGCGAACTCAAAAACCAATTGCCAGCCGCTTGTTTGGTGGTTCGCTTAGCGTCTGATTTTTCGCGTGAGCAATACCCCAGTGCAACATCCGCAGCTCTCAAAAGCGCTGTTCGCGAAGAGCTTATTGCCTTGCTTGGAAAGTTGCCGCATTCTTCCCCATAGTCATGCTTCAAAAGATCCTTATCGGTATCGTGCAGGGCTATCGCTGGTTTTTAAGCCCGTGGCTGGGGAGCGCTTGCCGCTTTAGCCCTACTTGTTCAGCCTACGCGCTGCAGGCCTTGCAACAACACGGTTCAAGCAATGGCAGTTACTTTGCAGCGAAACGATTGCTGCGCTGCCACCCGTGGTGCGCTGGTGGTCATGATCCCGTACCAGCAGCGACAGAGCCCGCAAAACGCGCTCTTTTTTCCTCACTCGTTTCTTCTGAAAAGACCTCTCCATGAACGATATTCGGCGCTCCATACTTTGGGCGGTTTTTGCCTTTTCGCTGGTGATGCTTTGGGACGCATGGCAAGTCCATAACGGCAAGAGCGCCACGTTTTTCCCCAAAAATAAACCTGCGGCCACAGCCGCGAACCCAGCAACCAGTTTGGCCACGCCCATAGCCGGCGCTTCCAGCGCCGCCGTTCCAACGCCGAGCCAAGCGGCTGTGCCCACCGGCGCAGCGCAAGCCGCGCCAGCGCAAGTTCCTGCTAATGCTGTTGCGCAAACTTATGAGGTTTCGACCGATGTGCTTAAGATCGTGTTCGCAAGTGAAGGCGGCAGCATCGTTCGCGCTGAGCTCTTGAAGCATCGGGAGCTCGACACTGACAAAAACAAACTCGATCCGAACAAGAATATTGTGCTGCTTGATCGCTCCACTGGCCGCGCCTATGAAGCGCAATCAGGCTTGCTTGGCATGAATGGCCAGCCTGCTTTGCCCAGCCATTTGGCAGCCATGAGCTTCAGTGGCGATCGTGCCCTGAAGGAGGGCCAAAAAGATCTCACAGTTAAATTTGAATCAAATGAGATGGGTGGCGTCAAATATGTGAAGACCTACACGCTCAAACGTGGCGCGTATGACATGACTGTTAAACACGACATCGTTAACACCAGCGGTACGCCTGTTTCCGCTCAGCTGTATATGCAACTCGTGCGCGATGGCAACAAGCCAGCCGGGGAGTCTGCTTTCTACAGCACCTTTACCGGCCCTGTGGTCTATACCGCAGAGAAGAAATACCAAAAAGCAGAGTTCGCCGACATCGAGAAAAACAAAACTGATTTTCAGTTGCAAACCAAAGGCGGTTATGTTGCGATGGTGCAGCATTACTTCGGCAGCGCATGGCTCTTGCCCGATGGCATTCAGCGCGACAACTACATGAGCAAAGTCGGCGCCAACCTGTACGCCGTAGGCATGAAAGCACCAATGCAAGCTGTGGCCGCGGGTGCCACACAAACCACCGAGACGCGCCTGTTCATCGGCCCGCAAGAAGAAAACAAACTAGAAACGCTTTACCCCGGCTTAGAACTCATCAAAGACTACGGCTGGCTCACGATCCTGGCCAAGCCGCTCTACTGGATCATGGACAAGCTCTATGCCTTCATCGGCAACTGGGGCTGGACGATCATGGCACTTGTGCTCTTGCTCAAAATCGCTTTCTATTGGCTCAATGCCACGGCCTATCGCTCGATGGCCAAGATGAAAGCCATCAACCCGAAAATCATGGAAATGCGCGAACGCTTGAAAGACAAGCCGCAGCTCATGCAGCAAGAAATGATGAAGATGTATCGTGAGGAAAAAGTCAACCCCATGGGCGGCTGCTTCCCGATCATGGTGCAGATCCCCGTGTTCATTGCTTTGTATTGGGTGTTGCTCTCATCCGTGGAAGTGCGTGGCGCACCGTGGATTGGCTGGATCACCGATCTGTCCGTGCCCGATCCTTGGTTCATCCTGCCCGTGGTAATGGCCGCTACAACAATGCTACAAACCGCATTGAACCCTACACCGCCCGATCCAATGCAAGCCAAGCTGATGTGGTACATGCCGCTCATCTTCTCGGTCATGTTCTTCTTCTTCCCCGCCGGCTTGGTGCTCTACTGGATCACGAACAATGTGCTGTCCATTGCTCAGCAATGGATGATCAACACCAGCATGGGCGTGCCCCCGCAGTTCAATCTGCCCTGGAAGCAGGCGGAAGAGAAGAAGGCTTAAAACCTTTATTCTCAAAAGCCGCAAAAGTTACGCGAAAGACGCGAAAAAGAGAAAGAAAAGAGAGCCAATTGATTTGGTTCGCCGAACAACAAAGAAGGCCTTTTTTTGTTTTCTTTCGCGCTTTTTGCGTAACCTTCGCGTCTTTCGCGTACCGGACGTTCAATCTTTAATTCACCAGCCATGCTCCCCAGACACCAAGACCCCATCGTTGCTATCGCCACTGCCCCAGGCCGTGGCGCGGTGGGCATCGTGCGGGTGTCAGGTAAAAATCTCCGGCCGTTGCTTACTCCTCTTTTAGGAGCACTCCACGCAGACAATACGCCGGCTAGAGAAGCAAAATACTTAAAATTCCTCGACAAAAACGGTCAACCCATCGATCAAGGCTTAGCGCTGTATTTCCCCGCCCCGCATTCTTTCACTGGTGAAGATGTGATCGAGCTACAAGCGCATGGCGGGCCTGTGGTGTTGCAGCTGTTGGTCTCGCGTGTGATCGAGGCGGCCAAAGAAATAGACGAACTCAAAAGCTTGCGCATTGCCCAACCCGGCGAATTCACGGAGCGAGCGTTTTTGAATGACAAGATGGATCTGGCGCAAGCAGAGGCCGTGGCAGATTTGATCGATGCGAGTACCGAGGCCGCCGCGCGCGGAGCGGCTCGCTCGCTCTCGGGTGCATTTTCCAAAGAGGTGCATACCTTGCGTGATGCGCTGATTCATCTGCGCATGTTGATCGAAGCCACGCTGGATTTCCCCGAAGAAGAAATCGAGCATTTGAGCAAACACAAAGCGCGCGAGCAGCTCACCCATTTGCAGCAAGCAATGATTGCGTTTCAAGATAAAACGCGCCAAGGCGCGTTGCTCCGCGAAGGCATCAAAGTGGTGATCGCCGGGCAGCCTAATGCCGGCAAAAGCAGCTTGCTCAACGCGCTAGCGGGCGCAGAGCTCGCCATCGTCACGCCGATTGCGGGCACCACGCGAGATAAAGTGCAAGAGACCATCCAAATCGAGGGCGTGCCGGTTCACATCATTGACACCGCTGGCTTGCGTGAAAGCGCCGATGTTGTAGAGCGTATAGGCATAGAGCGCACTTGGGAAGAAATAGCAAAAGCAGACTGCGTGATCCATCTTCACGATCTTCATGCAGAGCAATCTCAAGAAAAAGATGTTGCTATAAATTCAATAGCAGCTCGCGCAGTATTGATGCCGGCTATACGCCGAAAACTCTCAAAGAATACGCCTATTCTTGATGTGTGGAACAAAGCGGATCTGACACTTACCACGAAGCCCATAGAAGGATTGCTGATCAGCGCCAAGACAGGTCAAGGCATCGACGCCCTCAGGAAAAAACTGCTTGAAGTCGCAGGCTGGCAATCGAGCAGTGGCGAAGGTAGCTATATCGCTCGTGAGCGGCATGTGCAAGCGATCACGCTGGTGCAATCGCATCTGGCGCATGCATCAGAGCATTTAGATGCCAGCTTGATTCACAACGCAGGTGGCTTAGATCTGCTGGCTGAAGAGCTGCGTTTGGCACAAAACGCGTTGGGCGAAATCACCGGTAGCTTTTCATCGGATGATCTACTCGGCGAGATTTTCTCGAAATTTTGTATCGGAAAATAGTCAAGTTGGCATGGTGTCAACAAAGCTTGGCCGCGCAGCTAATTTGTCATAGAGCTTGGCTAAATTTGTGTTCTCAGAGCGCCAATCCATCTGCGAAAACCGCAAATCAAGATATCCCAAAGCGCAGCCCACAGCCACGTCCGCTAAGCTGAAATGCGTGCCAGCGCCGAAAGGGCGCTCGCCCAAGCCTTGGCTCATGGCCTTCAAGCTAGTGGCGATTTTGCCCATTTGGCGATCTATCCAAGCTGACGAGCGCTGCGCATCTGTACGGCCCGGCCAAGTGGCTTCTAAGCGAGCAAGAATAGCTGCATCACACAAGCCATCAGCCAGCGCCTCCCAAGTTTTCACCTCAGCCTTCTCGCGGCCATTGCTAGGGATGAGCTTGCCCACGGGAGAAAGCGTGTCGAGATACTCCACAATCACGCGCGAATCAAACAGCGCTTCGCCTCCTTCCATTACCAAGCAAGGCACTTTGCCTAACGGGTTGGAGTTAGAAATCTTTGTTGTGGCGGACCACACATCTTCCAAGATGAATTGGTAATCCAGCTTTTTCTCAGCCATCACAATGCGCACCTTGCGGGCATAAGGGCTGGTCACCGCGCCAATCAGTTTCATTTGGAATTCTCTTGCGTTTAAAAATTCATTTTAACGAGGGCGAGCGGCATAATCTGCTGCATCCATTGATCTCAAAACAAAGCCCAATTCAAGGAGAGCGAATTTGATCAGCCAAACCAGCAGCCTGAGCAGTCCCATTCCACTTGAAAAAGCAGGCATCACGGCTGTCTCAAGCCCACCGCGCGGCATGCCTGAGCCCAGCGCCAGCATCGAGAGCACGCCTGTCGAATTCAGTGGCACAGGCAGCGAATATTTCCGCATTTGGATTGTGAATTTACTGCTGATTTTGATGACTTTTGGCATTTATATTCCGTGGGCTAAAGTGCGCAAGCTGAAGTATTTTTATAACAACACCCATGTGGATGGGCACAGCTTTGACTTTCATGGCAATCCCAAGCAAATGTTGCGTGGCACATTGATCGCTGCAGTATTTTTTGCGATCTACACCGTGGCGGCTGATTTTTCTGTAGTCGCGGCTTGGATCGCAGGCTTGGCTTTCGTGGCCATTTGGCCGCCGATTTACCGCGCCGCTGTGAAGTTTCGCTTGGCCAACACGAGCTGGCGCGGGATGCGTTTTCGCCTGCACAATGCGCCGCTCAAAGAAGCCTACTTGTCGATTGGTATTCCTAATGCGCTGATCTTGATTCCGCTGCTGCTGATCAGCACGGCAGGCGCGGATGAGAATGTGAAAAAAGCTTTTTTAAGCCAGACTGAAATCGGATTATTTTTGGGAGGCGTAGCGCTGTTTTTTTTGAGCTTGCCTTATTTTCTCTGGCGCATCAATCGTTACCAAATTGGCCACAGCGCATGGGGGCCGCTGCAAATGCAGTTTCGCTCCAGCCCTTGGGCGATGTACAAGTTGTTTTTCAAGGCCTTGGGCATTGTGCTCTTGCTCATCATCGCTGCCGGTGCGTTGATCGCCTTGTTTTCGCCGGGATTGTTGAGCAAGGGTAAGCCGTCGTTTGCATTACTTTTGACATTTTTTCCCATACTCTTTGTGTTCTTCATCCTTGTTAATATATTGCCTAAAGCTTACTTGGGCGCTGCTTTGCAAAATCTGGTTTGGTCTCGCACAGGTAACAACTGGGTGCGCTTAAAAAGCGAGTTGTCGATTGTCAAATATATGTTTTTGCAAATCAAAAACTCCGTGCTCATTCTCATCACATTCGGCTTGTATTGGCCTTTTGCCGTCATTGCGAGCAAGCGCATGCAGCTTCAAGCCATGAGCCTGAAATCACGCGTTGAGCTCGAAAAACTCAGCGATGCAGCTCGCGCACGTGAGAAAGATGCGGTGGGGGATATGGCCGCAGATTTGTTTGATATGGATTTCGGGCTTTGATGTCCAACGTTATGAACAATGCACACCGCTTGGCGCTGCATTTGCTCGATGGCCGTAGCGCCACTGCGCAGCCTGTGGTGCTACAAATAGCGGAGCACTTTGCGCAGATTCTACGCCGGCCTGATGGCAATTTGCTCTTAGAAATACCGTTGAATCAACTCCACAAACAGATGCGCTGGCCAGAAGCCACGACACGCGGTGCGCGCATTATTGAGCTGACAGACAAAGCCCCACCAGAGTGGGAAGGCGCGCAATTGCATTGGCCTTCAGATCAAGATCCGAAAGCTTTTGACGCATGGGTGGCGCAGCACATCAGCAGCAAGGCCAATCCGTCTGCCGGCCTCGTGGTGCGGGCGCAGCAAAGCTGGCGCGGCGTGGCTGCGGCTTTTGCGCTGCTGATGGTGGTGCTCGGTGGCATGTATGTGTGGGGCTTGCCCGTGGCCGCGCGCGGCATCACGGCGCTCGTGCCGCAATCGGCAGATGAGGCCATTGGCCGCAATGCGTTAAGCCAAATTGATGGTCGCCTGATGACACCGAGCAAGCTTTCCGTGGAAGATCAAGGCCGCATCCGTGAGCGCTTTCTTGCGGGCGTGAAAAAACAATACCCGACAGACACGCCAAAAATCCAATTGGAGTTTCGCAAATCAGAAATCGGGCCGAATGCTTTTGCTCTGCCCGGCGGCATCATGGTGATGACGGATGAGTTGGTGCGGCTTGTGAAAGACGATGAGGTCGTGCTTGGCGTGCTCGGCCATGAGCTGGGCCACATTACGCGCCGCCACGGTATGCGCCAGCTCGTGCAAGTGGGCGTGTTGCAAGGCGTGCTCTCGATTGCGTTTGGTGATTATGGTAGCTTGATCACCACAGCGCCGCTGATTCTGGGAAGCATGGCTTACAGCCGCGCCCATGAGCGCGAGGCGGATGATGAGTCAATCACGTACATGCGAGCTGCGAATATCAGCCCGCTGGTGATGGTGAAATTCTTCCAAGCGGCTCGAAGCTACAAACCGCCCAAGAAGGACAAAGACGGCAACGAATTGCCGCCCAGCTCCACGCCGCCTGCCGAGCCTCAGGCCGAAAAAGCTGATCAACCTAAAGAAGTGAAAAAAACACCGTTGGGCTTTTCCATCATCTCCAGCCATCCGCTGGATGAAGAGCGCATGGAGAAGTTTCGCAAAGCGGCGGGCGTTTAAGCCGCTGGTAATGCAAACCATTGGACTCGGCTCACAATCACAACATGCAGATCGAATTCAAAGGCCACGAGCCGTATTCAGCAACGTACGAGGCGATGCAAGCCTATGCCTTTGCGCTAGCGCATTTTCAAGGTGAAAATAGCCATTTGCGCCCGCCAGATCTGCGTGAAGCGCTATGGATATGTGAGCATTCTCCGGTCTTTACACAGGGGCTCGCTGGCAAGGCGGAGCATGTGTTAGCAAAGGGCGATATCCCCGTGGTGCAGACCAATCGCGGCGGGCAGATCACGTATCACGGGCCGGGGCAGGTGGTGGCGTATCCGATGATTGATTTGAAAGCGCGGGGCTACTTTGTCAAAGAGTATGTGTATCGCTTGGAAGAGGCGACGATCCGCACGCTGGCACATTTTGGGCTCACCGGGCATCGCGTGAGAGGCGCGCCGGGGATTTATGTGCGGCTGGATGAGCCCGCATCGCATGCGCGATTGCTGGGTGCGGATGGTTTGCCGATGGTGGAAAAGGAACTGGCCACGCGCCGCGATATCGGCAAGATCGCAGCGCTTGGTATCAAAGTCAGCCGCCACATCACGTATCACGGCTTGGCGCTGAATGTGGCGATGGATTTGTCGCCCTATGAGCGCATCAATCCGTGTGGCTATGCGGGGCTGCGCACGGTGGATATGGCAATGTGTGGCGTGCAGGCAAGATGGGAAGAGGTGGCTAAGGTATTGTCGAATAAGTTGGTTGTGCACTTGGAATAAAGACAAACACAAAGACAAATTTCCGGACGCGAAAGACGCAAAAGTTACGCGAAACAAAATACCAAAAAAGACAGAAGTCAATCAAGAAAAGGTGATTCTGGCGATAAACATAAATTGAAGAATGTTCAAAGCAATGATTTTTTGCATTTCTCTTTTTGGTATTTTATTTCGCGTAACTTTTGCGTCTTTCGCGTCCTCTTTCTTTCTGTTTGACTGCCACAAAACTGGCTATAAAAACAGTATGATCTTTCATGGCCAAAGACAAAACACTTTTTACCTGCACCGAGTGCGGCGGCAGCACTGCTAAATGGCTGGGCAAATGCCCGAGCTGCGGGGCTTGGAACACTTTAATCGAGGGCGTGGCGGAAAGCGCGGCGACGGGTAAGAATCGCTTTGCTTCGCCCATGTCTTCCCATCACTCGCTCACTGGCAGCTCGCCTGTGCAAAAGCTCGGCGAAATTGAAGCGTCTGACATTGACCGAACGCCCACCGGCCACGAAGAGCTCGATCGCGTGCTCGGCGGTGGCATTGTGGAAGGCGGCGTGGTACTGATCGGTGGTGATCCGGGGATTGGCAAATCGACCTTGCTTTTGCAAGCGCTCGATTCGCTGCAACGCGCAGGCACATCTGCTTTGTATGTGACGGGCGAAGAAAGCGCGGCGCAAGTTGCGCTACGTGCGCGGCGGTTGGGGTTAGACAACAGTCAAGTGCAAGTGCAAGCCGAAACGCAGCTAGAAAAAATCATCTCCACGCTGGCCGCGCAGCAGCCGCGCATCGCCGTGATTGATTCGATTCAAACCGTGTATTCCGAGCAGCTCACCAGCGCGCCCGGCTCGGTGGCGCAAGTGCGCGAGTGCGCGGCGCATCTCACGCGCTTTGCCAAGGCCAGCGGCACGGCGATTGTGTTGGTGGGCCACGTCACAAAAGAAGGCGCGCTCGCCGGCCCGCGTGTTCTTGAGCATATGGTCGATACGGTGCTCTACTTCGAAGGCGATACGCATTCCAATTTCCGCCTCGTGCGTGCGATAAAAAACCGCTTCGGCGCGGTGAACGAAATCGGCGTGTTCGCCATGACGCAGCAGGGCTTGAAAGGCGTGAGCAACCCGAGCGCGATATTTTTGAGCCAGCACAGCGAGCCCGTGCCCGGCAGTTGTGTGATGGTGACGCTGGAGGGCACGCGGCCGATGCTGGTGGAGATTCAAGCGCTTGTCGATGGCGGCGGGCCCTCGCCGCGTCGTCTCTCGGTGGGCTTGGATCGTGATCGCTTGGCGATGCTGCTCGCTGTCTTGCATCGCCATGCAGGCATCGCCTGCGCCGATCAAGATGTGTTTGTTAACGCAGTCGGAGGCGTGCGCATCAGCGAGCCTGCGGCTGATTTGGCTGTGATGCTGAGCATCACGAGCAGCTTGCGCGGCAAGCCCTTGCCCAAGGGTTTCATTGCGTTTGGCGAAGTCGGCTTAGCAGGCGAAGTCCGCCCCGCCCCGCGTGGCCAAGAGCGCTTGAAAGAAGCGGCAAAGCTCGGCTTTTCTACGGCGATCATTCCCAAAGCCAATGCGCCGAAGAAATCACAAATGAAAGATTTTGAAGGCATGACGATTCATGCGGTGGAGCGCGTCGAGCAGGCGATGGAGTTGATGCGGGAATTGCAGCGTTTGTAGAGCCACTCTCTTTTTGATAGCACCTCACGCAGTATCTACGATAGCAATATGCTCGTTTTGCTTGAAAAAGCAATCTGATGTCATTGGCGCGGCTTGTGGTCTGCGGAAGCGGAAACCCTTTTCGGGCGGGCTCATGTACCCAGCCCCTGCTCGCGAACTAAGCGATACCTGTTGCCTTGAATGACAAAAGAAAACGCTAAAGCGTTTTCGACGCTGCGCTGCGAAAATCGCCCGCCCGAATACCGCTCCCGCAGGTCAGGTTTGTTCAACGCGACCAAGCTTGCGCGAACATCTTTTGAGTAAGCTAATAGGCTGCGAGTTGAGGCATTCCGATTGACCGATGTTGCGTACTCGCTCCTGAGGGCAATCGGAATGCCTCAACTCGCAGCCGCTCTCAAAAAAGCAATCTTCCGAGCATCACTCATAACAACCAATCGCTATGAATAAAATAGCGCCTCACGCACAACATATGCCGGCCACCCAAGGAAAACGCATGAAAATCGCTGCCATCTCTGATATCCACGGTAACTTCAATGCTTTGCAAGCCGTGCTCGCTGAAATCGATAGCGAAGGCGTGGAGAAAATCATCAACTGCGGCGATACGCTCGGCGGGCCTTTGGAATCCGCGAAAACGGCAGATCTGCTCATGGCGCGTGGCATCCCCATGATTGCTGGCAACCATGAGCGGCAATTGCTCACGCTGCCGTCAGACAAACTCAATCGAAGCGATGCGTGTACGGCCAGCGAGATCAATGCCGAGCACCGGGCGTGGCTTGCGAGCGCGCCGCCTACGATGTGGCTCGCTGATGACGTGTTCATCTGCCACGGCACGCCCACCTCTGATCTGCAGTATTGGCTAGAAACCATCACCGATGATTTTGGGCAGCACGGCTCAGACAGCCCGCGTTGCTCAGACAGCCCGCGCTGCTCGGTGGGCGTGCGCCCCGCAACGCACGAAGAGATCTTGAAACGCCTAGGCCTAGGCCAGCACACACAAAAAGCCACTTTGATCATCTGCGGCCACACCCATGTGCCTCGCGTGGTGCAAGTCAAATCACCTGATGGCGGCCACCCGATCACCATCGTCAATGCAGGTAGCGTCGGGCTGCCGGGCTATGACGATATTCATCCGCACAAACATTGGATCGAAACCGGCAGCCCGCATGCGCGATACGCTTTGATGGAGAAAACGGCACAAGGCTGGAATGTGCAATTGCGCAGCGCAGCCTACGATTTCGAGCCGATGGCGCAGCTCGCCGAGCAACATGGCCGCCCCGACTGGGCGCTGCCGCTGCGCACAGGGCGAATGTCTGCTTAGTATTGATTTGATAGCACTTCACGCAGTATCTACGTGCTCAAACGGCCAAAAATGCTTAAAATTATGTTTGCCTTTCCCCATTAAAATCGCAACATGAATTTCAAAAACACGGCCTTCGCAGCAGCAGCAGTCGCCTTTATTGGGTTCAGTTTCAGCAAATACGGCTGGCAAGGCGTGACTGTCGTTATCGGCGGCATTGTCTTTTGGATGCTCTTGCATTTCACCCGCATGATGACCGTGATGAAGCGCGCAGCCGGCACCCCAATGGGCCATGTGGCCAGCGCTGTGATGCTCAACGCCAAGCTTAAAAAAGGCGTGAATCTGCTGCACGTGATGGCGCTCACGCGAAGCATTGGCTTGCTGCAAACAGAGAAAGAAGCCCAGCCCGAGATCTTTCGCTGGACGGATGCGGGGCTCTCGCACGTGACCTGCACTTTCATGAAAGGCAAACTTCAAACGTGGGAGCTGTATCGACCGCCTTCAGACGACGCTGTTTTAAGCGAACTCACACCCGCAGGCCAGTAAAATCACACTCATCGATAAAGAACAGTAGGAATACTTCATGACGACCACACCGCAAAGCATGTCAGACCGCGATGGCAAAATTTGGATGGACGGGCAACTCGTTGAATGGCGTGATG
>JAYSRZ010000205.1:0-1750 GCA_043720775.1 Variovorax sp.
TTCTGGCTGCCTTCAAAAGCCTCAGCCGTTTGCTTCACGTCTGCGCCCATGATTTCAAAGCTCTTCTTTGGATCTTTTTTGATCATCTCTAGCGCTTCAAAATAACTGTCTGCCAATGCTTTGGCGGCCTTCGGGTTGTCGTTCAGAAACTTCGGCGTGCAGCCCACGGTGTCCATCACCATCGGGTAATCGAGCGTGGTGGCCAAAATCGTGCCGGCTTCTGGCTTGGCGCGAACTGCGCTCAAAAACGGCTCATAGGTCATCGCAGCATCGATGCCGGCTGTGCCAGCGATCATTGCGTTGGCTGCAGCTTGGGGCTCAAGACTAACGAGCTTCACATCTTTCATTGTCATGCCGTTTTTCTTAAGCATCCATGCCAGCGTGAAGTAGGGTGCAGTGCCGGGGGCGCTCACGGCCACGGTTTTGCCTTTCAAATCGCTGATCTTGGTAATGCCGGGTTTGACGACAATACCGTCTGCGCCGAAGCTTTTATCGAGTTGAAAAATTTGTGTCGTGGGCACGCCGTTGGCATTCCAAGCGATCCAAGTTTCCACCGTGGTGGCGGCGCACTGCACATCACCGGAGGCAATCGCTAAGTGGCGATCTTTTTGAGGGATTTTCTTCACCTCAACATCAAGTCCATTCTTCTTGAAAATACCCGCTTCTTTGGCGAGTGTGATCGGCGCAAAGCCCGTCCAGCCGGACATGGCGAATGTTAATTTCGTGTCTTGCGCGTGCGCTGCGGCGCAAGCCAGAGCCAGCGCGGAAAGTGCGAGTAGTTTCTTCATGGTTTTCTCCTAGGGGGTTGAAGGTGGAAGGGATGAATCGTTGAGTGCATTCTTCATGCCAATTGCAAGGCATGCAGCTCAGGCAATTGTGCGTCAAGCGCGGCGCTGATGTCCCCGTTGATTACCCGTATTTGCAGGGCGCTCATGTCGCTTGCCAAGCTGCGGTCTTGCATCATGGCTTTGGATTGGCTGCGAATCAACGTGTGCAGGCTTTCCAGTGGTGCAGAGCTTTTTAAAGGGCGCAGAAATTCAATGCCTTGCGCCGCAGCTAGAAGCTCAATGCTCACGATGTGTGCGGTGTTGTGCAGCATGGGTTGCAATCGCCGCGCGGCAAACGTGGCCATGCTCACGTGGTCTTCTTGGTTGGCTGAAGTTGGCAAGCTGTCTACGCTGGCTGGATGCGCAAGAGATTTGTTTTCAGAGGCGAGCGCCGCAGCTGTGACATGTACGATCATGAAGCCTGAATTGAGGCCTGCATCGGGCGTAAGAAAGGGCGGGAGGTGCGAGACATTGGCATCCACCAGCATAGCAGTGCGCCGCTCTGAAATGGCACCGATTTCTGCAATGACGACGGCCAGCGCATCTGCAGCGAGTGCGACAGGTTCAGCATGAAAATTCCCGCCCGATACCAGCGCGTTATCTTCGGCAAACACCAGCGGGTTGTCAGTGACTGCATTCGCCTCAATAACAAGAACTTTCGCCGCGTAACGCATCTGATCCAAACAAGCGCCCATGACTTGGGGCTGGCAGCGCAGGCAATACGGGTCTTGCACGCGATCATCGCCTTCTAAATGTGATTTGCGAATGGCGCTACCTGCTGTGAGAGCACGATACGCTGCTGCGCAATCGATCTGCCCCGGCTGCCCGCGCACGGCATGAATGCGTGCATCAAACGGGCCATCGCTGCCGCGCGCAGCATCGAGCGTGAGTGCGCCAGCAATCATGGCTGCTTCAAACACGCG
>JAYSRZ010000206.1:0-4894 GCA_043720775.1 Variovorax sp.
GTACGACGGCCTGAATGCCTTGACGACCGGCATAGCGCGCGATGTGGTGGCTGCACGTGAATACTTTGCCGCGCACTCCGCCCGAATTTGAAGGGGCAGTTGCCCCGCTTCACTTTTATATGCCTAGGTTGCTGTGCAAGCAATCTAGGTAACGCGAAAAGCGCGAAAACAACGCGGAAAACGTAAAAAATACCTTTAAATTTTCGCGACTTTCTTGTCTTCTTTTCGCGTTTTTCGCGATACCTAGTTTTTACAAGTTCCAACATGACCGAATCTACCGATTACCGCAAAACCCTCAATCTCCCCGACACGCCCTTCCCGATGCGTGGTGATTTGCCCAAGCGTGAGCCAGCTTGGGCGAAAGAGTGGGACGACAAAGGCATCTACAAAAAGCTGCGCGCCTCGCGCGTGGGCAAGCCAAAATTCATCTTGCACGATGGCCCGCCCTATGCCAATGGCAACATCCACATCGGCCACGCAGTTAACAAAATCTTGAAAGACATGATCGTCAAAGCGCGCCAGCTTGACGGCTTTGATGCGCAATACATTCCGGGCTGGGATTGCCACGGCTTGCCGATTGAAAATGCGATTGAGAAATTGCATGGACGAAATTTGCCGCGCGATGAGATGCAGGCCAAGAGCCGTGCATTTGCCACAGAGCAAATCGCCGGCCAGCTCAAAGATTTCAAGCGCCTCGGGGTCTTGGGGGAATGGGATCGCCCGTATCGCACGATGGATTTTCAAACCGAGGCCAATGAGATTCGCGCGTTTAAACGCGTGATGGAGCGCGGCTTTGTGTATCGCGGTTTGAAGCCGGTGTATTGGTGTTTTGATTGCGGCTCTTCGCTGGCTGAATTCGAGATTGAGTACGCAGATAAAAAATCTTCTACGCTGGACGTGGGCTTCCTCTGCGCCGAGCCTGAGAAGTTGCTAGCTGCCTTCAATATCCCTGTTCGGGCTGAGCCTGTCGAAGGGTCAGTGCGAACGGTAGATTGGGCTGACAAACCGATTTTTGCCGTGATCTGGACGACCACCGCCTGGACGATTCCCGCCAACCAAGCGATGAACCTCAACCCTGAGTTGACTTACGCGCTCGTAGACACCGAGCGCGGCCTCATCATGCTGGCTGAATCGCTGGTGGAGAAATGCTTAGAGCGCTACAAGCTCACCGGCAAGATCGTCGCCACGGCTGTCGGCAAGAGCCTCGACAAAATCAAATTCAAGCATCCGCTCGCACACGTTCACGCAGGCTACGACCGCTTCTCGCCCATCTTCGTGGCCGATTACGCCACGGCCGATGACGGCACAGGCATCGTGCACTCCTCGCCGGCCTATGGCGTGGATGACTTTAACTCCTGCGTGGCCAATGGCATCACGATCAAGGACATTTTGAATCCCGTGCAAGGCAATGGCCGTTATGAAGAAGCGCTGCCATTATTTGGCGGGCTCAACATCTGGAAAGCCTGCCCCGAGATCATCAACACGCTGCGTGACAACAACCGTTTGTTTGCCACGTACGACATCACCCACAGCTACCCCCATTGCTGGCGGCACAAAACACCGGTGATCTACCGCGCGGCCTCGCAATGGTTTGTGCGCATGGATCAAGGCGACGGAGTCTTTACATCCGATAAAGCGCCGAAGACGTTACGCGAAACAGCGCTTGATGCGATCGAGCAAACCAGCTTCTATCCCGAGAACGGCAAAACCCGTCTGCGCGACATGATTGCAGGCCGGCCTGATTGGTGCATCTCGCGGCAACGCAGTTGGGGCGTGCCGCTGCCGCTGTTTACGCATGTGGATTCAGGTGCGTTGCACCCTATGACGATGGCGATGATTGATTTGGCGGCTGAGATGGTGCAAGCCGGCGGAATTGAAGCTTGGAGCAAAGCCAGCACGGCGGAAATCTTTGCAAAAGTCGGCGCAGAGCATCCCGAGCAGTACACCAAGAGCACCGACATCCTCGAAGTGTGGTTTGACTCCGGCACGACGCACACGACAGTTTTGAAAGGCAGCCACGGCGATAAAAACGCTGATGGCTCTTTCATCAACGCACACAACGAAGGCCCAGAAGCTGATCTGTATCTCGAAGGCCACGATCAACATCGCGGGTGGTTCCACTCTTCGCTGCTCACTGCGGCTGCTATGTATGGCCGCGCGCCGTATCGCGGCTTGCTCACGCACGGCTTCACTGTGGATGGCCAAGGCCGCAAGATGAGCAAGAGCTTGGGCAACGTGATTGCGCCGCAAGAGGTGAGCGACAAAATGGGCGCGGAGATCATTCGCCTGTGGGCTGCGAGCACGGATTATTCTGGCGATCTGAGCATCGATGACAAAATCTTGGCACGCGTGGTAGACACGTATCGCCGCATTCGGAACACGCTCAAATTCTTGCTCGCCAACGTGAGCGATTTTGATGCAGCAAAAGATGCTGTTCCGCTTACCGAATTGCTTGAAATAGATCGCTACGCCTTGGCACGCGCTGCGCAATTGCAAAACGAAATCCTGGCGCATTACAAGATCTACGAATTCCACCCAGTGGTGAGCAAGTTGCAACTGTATTGCAGCGAGGATTTGGGTGGCTTCTACCTCGATGTACTGAAAGATCGCCTCTACACCACGGCTACAAAATCCCACGCTCGCCGCAGCGCGCAAACCGCGCTCTGGCACATCACGCAAGCCATGCTGCGCTGGATGGCGCCCTTCCTCAGCTTCACATCAGAAGAGGCTTGGACGCTGTTTGGTAAATCAGAATCAGGCACGATCTTTACGGAGACATATTGGAAGTTTGAAGGCGCTGCTGATTCGCTGATCGCCAAATACAGCCGCATCCGTGCGATCCGTGATGAGGTCAATAAAGCGATAGAAGCCTTGCGTGCAGACGGAAAAGTCGGCAGCTCGCTGCAAGCCGAAGTGCAGCTCACAGTGCCTGCTGATGACTATGCATTGCTGAAGAGCTTAGGCAAAGATGTGAAATTCATCTTCATCACATCCGCTATTGAATTGATAGCTGGTGGCGCAGTATCGGTGGGCGTTAATGCCTCAAATCATACTAAATGCGAGCGCTGCTGGCATTACGTCGATGATGTGGGCAGCGATGCAGCACACCCCACAATCTGCGGGCGCTGCGTGAGCAATTTGTATGGCGAAGGCGAAAAGAGAACACATGCCTAAATACAAATCCACCTTTCAAGGCATGCTGCCTTGGCTCATCCTCGCCATCATCATCATCTTGGCCGATCAATTCACCAAAACGCTGATCGTCGGCTATTACAAGCTCGGCGACAGCACACCTGTGACGAGCTTTTTTAACATCGTGCGCGCTCACAACACCGGCGCAGCTTTCTCCTTCCTCGCGGGTGCGGGCGGCTGGCAGCGATGGTTCTTCACCGGCATTGGCGCAGTGGCCACGATCTTCATTTTGTGGATGCTGCGCAGCCACCATGCGCAAAAGCTCTTCGCTTTTGCACTCGCCTGCATCTTGGGCGGCGCGATCGGCAATGTGATTGATCGCTTGCTGTACGGCTACGTCGTCGATTTCTTAGATTTCTTCTACGGCACGTGGCACTTCCCCGCCTTCAACATTGCCGACAGCGCGATCACGATTGGCGCAGCATGTTTGATCTTGGATGAAATCTTGCGAGTCAAACGCGGGCGCTAGGCGTTTGCGCGAAGCAGTTTGAGCTTCCCGTTCGGGCTGATCCTTCGATACCTCAGGACTTAGGTACGCTTCGCGTATCGAAGCCTCAGTGAACCCTTGGATATCTCAGGGCAAACGGTTAATGCTTTATTGAACTCTAGCAATCTGAATTAGCTGGCGGCTTTTAACGTTGCCGCCTTGCGATCCGCCACTACGCGTGCAGCCGATGGCCGCTCACCAATCGCCTTGACATAGGGCTTGTAATCGCAGCCCATCGCGATCAGCATGTCTTCGCCAAACACGGCTTTGGTGGCCATGCCCACCAACGGCAGATTCACCCAAGCCGAGCAATCCGCCATCGTAAATTGCTCGCCGCCTGCGACCATGGGCGAGAATTTGGCGAGCTTCAAAAACGCGGGGATATTCTTCTCCAATTGCTTCTTCACCCGCGCCGCCGAGCTTTCGCTGACCGTGCCGCCAAAAAATGCTTGGCCATACAAATCACGCGCCACCAGCTCCAAATGCAGATCAAGAAACACGCACAACTCGCGCACTTTTGCTGCAGCGAATGGATCAGCTGGCAACAGCGCAGGCAACGGCTGCACTGCCTCGATGTATTCAAGAATCACTTGGCTCTCGCACAAGCCGCCTTGCGGTGTGCGGATGAATGGAATCTTTGCCAATGGAGAAGCAGCCAGCACAGCAGCATCCGTGCTCTTGGTCATCACCAATTCTTCAGTAAACGGTAAACCCTTTTCAAGCAACGCGAGCTTGACTTTGTTGTAGTAATTCGAGACGGGGAAACCGCAGAGAGTGATGGACATGATGTGCTCCTAATTTAATGCCCACCAGTTTAGAGCGAACTTCTGCCTGTCTTGATGTCAAGTGTGATTTACGCGACTCTTTGGCTTGATTTTTAAGCGTTTTAGGCAGATAGCCGGCGTATTTACTGCGTGAGGTGCTATTAATTTTGTAGTGTACTAAAGATTGTTTTTTGGTTAGAGCGGCTGCGAGTTTGAGGCACTGCGCTTTGGGCATCCCACGCTGCTCATGTCCCCCGCCTACGGCTCCTCCTTGACCTCGCTGCGTGAGATACCCAAACCACAGCACCTCAAACTCGGGGCCTATTCGCTATCTGCAGAAATATCCGTTCGTTCAGCACAACTGTCTGGGGCATCAATGTACGCGAGGATCGAGATAGAAGTAGCGACGCAAGAATCTCAGTCTGCCGACTGCGGTTGGGCTATTTCACGT
>JAYSRZ010000207.1:0-14555 GCA_043720775.1 Variovorax sp.
CAATCTTATGCCGCTGGGCGCCAACTGGGTGGTCGATAAAAAGCCTGCGCTTGATGCATTGATTGACGCGATGGCTAAGATTGATTTGGATGAGCCCACTTCTGGCGAGGCAGCTCTTGCGGCCATGCCCGTGACGCGGCGTGTGGGCAGCAAAACGTTTGCTATTGAAGGGCTTAATCTCAACGCCGAATGGGAAACGCCGCGCGCTGGCGAGCGCTACAGCGCTTTCCAAGCCGGTGTGCAGTTGGCCAGTCGCACGGGCGCTTTGAACGATATTGAATTTTCTGAATTTGTACAAAAAGTGCAGGCGTTTGCTGATGTATTTGGAGGCATTGCAGAGTTTCCTGAAATGCACGATGAAGTATTGCGCGGGCGCGAGCTGGATCAGTTTGCCAGCAGCCATGATGCACAGCTAGGCTTTACCTTGAGAGCGAAAAACGTGGCTTGGAGCGCGGGCTATGTGCAGCAGCATGCGGCGCGGCAAGGTTTTGTGGCTGGCGCTTTCGCCGGGCGCATGGTTCTGCCTGCGGCATTGGCGGGCATGCCGCCTATTTTGTCGCTCAGCTTCGATACTCAGGCAGCTTTGTCTGATGATCCCGAGCAATCGGCGCTGCGCAGCTTGGATCTGGCGCTCGATGTTCCGCATGTGGATCGCTGCGAGCAGCCTTATCCGAGATTGAGGGATGTGGCGATTGCGATGGCCGCTTCGATGGATGGATTGATCACAGATGCGCAAGGCCGCATGATCACGCGAGATGCGATGGATGCGATTGGCGCAGATTTAGAGCACTTGTATGACATGCTCGAATCGCGTGATCTGGCCGCAGGCTCGGCACAAGCGCGGCGTTTGTTTAGCTAAGCGGATACAGCGTAGGCATGACAACTGAAGATCTGTTTTCGAAAATAAATAAGCGAAAAGAGCCCGCAAATACTGCGCAGAGTGTTATGAATTCAATAGTGATTGCAGATGATGCGAATGCTACGCCTCGCGTACGTCGCGATGCAATGCATGTCTTTCTGCACCATCACGCACATCGCTATTACGTGCTCGATGAGCCGCAAATTCCGGATGCAGAATACGACCGTGTGTTCAAGCTTTTGCAGGCTTTAGAAGAGCAGCATCCTGAGTTGATCACAGCTGATTCACCTACGCAACGCGTGATCGGCGCGGTGATGGATGGCTTGGCAACAGTCCGCCATGCGATCCCGATGCTTTCAATTCGTACAGAGACAGATACCGAGGCTACAGGTGCTGAGAACTTTGATGCGCGTATTCGCAAAGAGCTGGAGTTGAATGAAGACGCGCCACCTGTGGAATACGTGGCCGAGCTGAAATTTGACGGCCTCGCCATGAGCCTGCGCTACGAGAATCGCATCCTCGTGCAAGCGGCCACGCGCGGCGATGGCGAGAGCGGCGAGGATGTGACGCACAACATTCGCACGATGGGTCAGATTCCTTTGAAGCTTCCGCCTGATGCGCCGCCGCTGCTCGAAGTGCGTGGCGAGGTGTATATGCGGCGCGACGAATTTGAGGCGATGAATGAGCGTCAGCGGGGCAAGATTGCGGCTGGCATGAAGGGCGAGAAAACATTTGTGAATCCGCGCAATGCAGCAGCGGGCGCAGTCAGGCAGCTGGATTCAAAAATCGCAGCGCAGCGGCCACTCAGCTTTTTCGCATACAGCTTGGGCGAATGCACGCCAGCGTCTGAAGGTGGAGTTGTGTTTGAATCGCATTGGCAAGCTCTGCAAACCCTCAAATCATGGGATTTTCCGGTCTCAAGCCATATGGAACCTGCGCGAGGTGCTACTGAATTAGTAGCGTATCACCAGCGCATTGCGTCTGAGAGAGACGCGCTGCCTTTTGATATTGATGGTGTGGTCTATAAAGTCAACAGCTTCGCTTTGCAAAAACGATTAGGCTTTGTGACGCGCGAACCGCGCTGGGCTGTGGCGCACAAATATCCTGCGCAAGAGCAGATGACGACGGTGCTGGCAATTGACATCCAAGTGGGGCGCACAGGCAAGCTCACGCCCGTTGCAAAGCTTGCACCTGTCTTTGTCGGCGGCGTGACCGTAACAAATGCCACGCTGCACAACGAAGGCGAGGCACAGCGCAAAGATGTGAGAGTGGGCGATACGGTGATTGTGCGCAGGGCGGGCGATGTGATTCCGGAAGTGGTCAGCGTGGTGCTCGATCAAAGACCAGCGGATATTGGCGAGCCGCTTGAGATCTACAAACGCCTCAGGGGTGTCTGCCCCGAATGCCAAAGCGCCATTGCCAAGGAAGACGATGAGGCCGATTGGCGCTGCACAGGCGGGCTGTTTTGCCCTGCTCAACGCAAGCAGGCGATTCTGCATTTCGCGCAGCGCCGCGCATTGGATATTGAAGGCTTGGGTGACAAACTGGTTGATCAGCTCGTGGATGCAGGCGTGATCAAAACCTTGCCTGATTTGTATCGTTTAGGCCTCACATCACTCAGCGCTTTAGACCGCATGGCCGATAAGTCGGCGCTGAATGTGCTTGACGCGCTACAGAAATCGAAGCAAACCACACTGCCGCGCTTTCTGTATGGCCTAGGTATTCGCCAAATCGGCGAGGCCACAGCGAAAGAGTTGGCCAAGCATTTCGGTAGCCTCGATGCCGTGATGGATGCCACTGAGGAGCAGTTGCTAGAAGTGGCCGATGTGGGCCCCATCGTGGCGCACAGTCTGCGCACGTTTTTCCAACAACCGCACAACCGAGAGGTGATGGAGCAGCTACGCGCCGTGGGCATCACTTGGCCTGAGGGCGCACCAGCCGAGCGTATACCGCAAATCTTGGCCGGAAAAACCTTTGTGCTCACCGGCACCTTTCCCACGCTCAGCCGGGATGAAGCGAAAGACATGCTCGAAGCTGCAGGTGCAAAAGTCTCAGGCAGCGTGAGTAAAAAAACAAGTTATGTCGTAGCCGGAGCTGATGCGGGCAGCAAGCTGGATAAAGCCAAGGAGCTGGGGGTGGCGGTGATTGATGAAGCGGCTATGCTGGAGTTACTGGCGACGTGAGATTCCGCGCGAGCGGCGTGCATGAAGGCGAAGCGGTAATTCAGCAGACGAGCAGCATGAGAGAGCGCGAAGCAGCGTAGAAAACTATTGACGCGCAGAGCGAATATTGAGTGGCAATGCCTGCGGATAACTCGTGCGAAACGGATTGATATCCACACCGCCGCGCCGCGTGTATCGAGCAAAAACCGAGAGCGTGGTGGGCTTGCAATGCTTCCAAATATCGGTATAGATGCGCTCGACGCATTGCTCATGAAATTCGTTGTGATTGCGGAAGCTGACGATGTATTGCAGCAGGCTGCCTTGATCGATTTGCGGGCCGCTGTAGTTGATCTGGACGCTGCCCCAATCGGGCTGCCCGGTCACCAAGCAATTGCTTTTGAGGAGGTGGCTCACGAGCGTTTCACTCACTGGCTGCTCACCTGTGGCAGCATGAAGAAGCTGGGGCGCGGGCGTGTAATGCGTGCATTCCACATCGAGGCGATCTAGCAAGACGCCATCGAGCTCTTGCACATGCTCGTTGGAGAAGGCATCGACATTGATCATGCGCACGCCGACTCTTCGCTCACCGCGTGGCGTGCCAAATACCGCTGCGCCGATATCGAGCGCAATCGCTTCGCGCACCTCGTCTGCGCCATGATTACTGCCGGCAAAGCGCGTGTTGTTGAAGCTGTTGAAGTAGAGTTTGACGCTTTTGCTCTCGGCAATATTGGGCGATTCGCAGGGAATCGTCACATGGCAAATTGCCACTTGCGGGCGGCCTTTGCCGTTGAGCCATGAGAGCTCAAAAGCTGTCCACAAATCTGCGCCCATGAAAGGCAGTGCGCCTGTGATGCCAATCTCTGTGCGCTTCTCAGAACGAGGAATCGGAAAGAGCAAGGCAGCATCGTACTGATCGATGTATGCGCTGGTTTTGCCGAGCTGAGATTGTTCAGGTGCGTTCATGCTTTTAAATGCTTCAAAAAATCAGGGAGCCATTTCGCAACTGCGCCAGGCGCAAGATCATGGCCCATGCCATCGATGCCTACAAACCGAGAGCCAGAAATGTGCTTTGCTGTGTCTCGCCCATGCTCAGGGGGCACGAGGACGTCAGATAAACCGTGAACGACAAGTGTGCGCGCTTTGATGTGTTTAATAGCTTCATGCCGACGGCTATCTGCAGCAATCGCCATCATTTGCCGCAGCGTGCCTTGCGGGTGATGGCTGCGCTCGACGCCGAATCGAATGCGCTCACGCAGCAATTGCGTCTCAACAGGAAACGCTGGGCTGCCAATCACGCCAAAGAGCTTGATGTAGTGGGCTGTAATGTCATCGACACTGCTGCTTGCAGGGCGCGAGAGCAGGGCGCGGAGCACTGCGGGTTTTGCGTCGGGCAGGCCGGGCGCACCGCTGCTGCTCATGATGCTGGTGAGCGTCAACACGCGCTCGGGTGCTTGTACAACGACGTGTTGCGCAATCATGCCGCCCATACTGGCGCCGACGATGTGAGCTTGCTTGATATCCAGCGCATCAAGCACGCCGAGCGCATCTCGCGCCATATCTGGCAAGCCATACGGACTTTGAATTTTTAGTCCTAGTTTGCGTTTGATGCTCGCCCACACGATATTAGGTTTGCCGCAATGATCGAAGTGTTCTGACAAGCCAATATCGCGGTTGTCAAACGTGATCACGCGAAAACCGCTCTGCACCAGCGGCTCAATTACAGCAGGCGGCCATGCGACCAATTGCATACCCAAACCCATGATGAGCAGCACAGCGGGATGCTCGCGCAAGCCATGCTCTTGCACTTCTATCGAAATACCATTTGCTCTAATTTTCATAGCACTTCACGCAGTTTATATGCCGTCTACAGGCACTTTTTATATAAAATTTCAAGCGAATGTGCCTTCGCGAAGCCATTTGGTGGCAATCCATTTTTCGCCCGTTATCACGGGGTCGCCGCCATGCAAACTCTTGCTGGACGGGTGCGGGCGGTCGTAGCTGAAAAACACGGCATTGCCGCGCTTGGGCGCAACGGTCAGCTTGACATCAGGGAACACTGTACCTCCGCCTTTTTCGGGCTCATACAAATACATGATGATCGTGGCAACTCGCTGGCCGCCGCGCTTTAATATCGTAGGTGTGCCCGGCTCATCGGGATCGAAATAATCGTAGTGCGGTTTGTATTCAGCGCCGGGTCGGTAATGCAAGATCTGCAGGCCCTCCCCGTTTTCTACCGGCCAACGCGTCAGCTGTGCAAGCCGCCGCTCAATGCGGGCAATCAGTTCGTTTTCAGCGCGAGCGTAGAACATGCCATTGCTCGTGCGATCTACATTGAGCTCTTCGCCGCCCGTCTCCACCGCCACCGTGAGCGAGCGAGCCATGCGCGGCTTCGCGCCCTCGATCAACGCATCACATTCTTCATGAGAGAGAAAATCACCGAGCACCACGATGCTGGGATCTTTGATACACGACAGGATGGTGACGCGGCGATCTTCGAGTTGCAAATACAGCGGTGAATCATCGATTGCGAGCTTGGGCACGGTCATGGGCGCGGGGAGCTTTGCAGCTTGTTTCGTATCAGCCAGATGCGATTGAAGCGTCGACTCCATCGCAGTAATCGCGACATCTTCTTGCCATCCCGAGGCCAACATCGATTTCAGCACCACATCGGCTGCAAAGCCGGCTTGAGCTTGCGAGATGATCCATTCGCGCAGTGCGGGCGTGACGCTTTGGCTCATGCTTTTCTCCTAAAAACAAGTCGATCGGGTGTGCTGAGTGTGTCGTTGAAGCAATAGCCTTCGCTGCTGAACGCCTCCAGCTTTTTTACATCTTTGATGCGCTTTTGAATGCAGAAGCGCGCCATCAAGCCGCGAGCGCGTTTGGCAAAAAAGCTGATCACTTTGTATTGGCCATTTTTGTGTTCTTCAAAAACGCATTCGACCACGCGGGCGTGGAGCACTCTGCGATCCACGGCTTTGAAATACTCTTGGCTTGCGAGGTTGATGATCACGGGTGATTTTTCTTGTGACTGCACGCCGTTTAAATGCTCAGCAATCGTGCTACCCCAGAATCTATACAGATTACCGCCCGCAGGATTGGTCAACGCCGTGCCCATTTCTAAACGATAGGGCTGCATCCAGTCGAGTGGGCGCAGCAAGCCATACAGGCCGCTGAGTGAGGCTACATGTGTTTGCGCCCATTCAAGATCTGCCGTTTTGAGCGTTTTCGCATCCAGCCCCTCATACACATCGCCATTGAAAGCAAGGATGGCTTGCTTAGAATTTTTCGCTGTGAATTTCGGCTTCCAAGCTTGATACCGCGCCACATTCAGAGCGGAAAGCTCGTCGCTCAAATCCATGAGTTCGGCGATTTGCTGCGGGCTCTTGGGGCGCAGCAGCTCAATGAGTTGCGCCGATTGCTTGGAGAACTGCGGCAAAGTGTGCGGTAGCTCGGCAGGGGCGGGTGTGGCGTAATCGAGCGATTTCGCAGGAGAGAGAAGAAGCAGCATATCGAAATTATGCTGGAATTGGCTGGCATGCTGGCTGCACCTGATCAAAACCTGCATGGCGCGAAAAAAGTGCTATAGTTTCGATATTGCGGAACAAAAGTCACTTAGACACCGCCCCAATTTCCCGGCCTCGGCATCCGCTGTTTTCCGGTGATTCACCTCCCCCCATTTTTCTTTTGCTCCATTAGGAGTTTTTATGCACTTAAACGATCTTAAAGTCCAACACGTCTCAGCTCTGGTCAATGAGGCGGAAGGCCTTGGCATTGAAAACCCGGGCCGCTTGCGCAAGCAAGAGCTGATGTTTGCCATCATCAAAGCCCGCGCTAAAACGGGTGAGTTGGTCGAAGCCGATGGCGTGCTTGAAGTGTTGCCCGATGGCTTTGGCTTTTTGCGCAACCCGGAAGCCGACTACACCGCCAGCACCGATGATATTTACATCTCCCCCAGCCAAGTGCGACGTTTTAATTTGCACACCGGCGACATGATCGAAGGCGAAGTGCGCATTCCGAAAGAAGGCGAGCGCTACTTTGCACTGAATAAGCTCGATAAGGTTAACGGCGATTTGCCTGAGAAAAACAAACACAAAGTGATGTTTGAAAACTTGACGCCGCTGTTTCCTAACGTGCAAATGAAGCTTGAGCGCGATATCAAAGGTGATGAAAACATCACAAGCCGCGTGATCGATTTGATCGCGCCTTTTGGCCGTGGCCAGCGCGCGCTATTGGTTGCGTCCCCGAAGAGCGGCAAAACAGTGATGATGCAGCACATCGCGCATGCGATCACGGCCAACTATCCTGATGTGCATTTGATGGTGTTGCTCATTGATGAGCGCCCGGAAGAGGTGACCGAGATGCAGCGCAGCGTGCGCGGCGAAGTGATTGCGTCAACTTTTGATGAGCCAGCAGCGCGTCACGTACACGTGGCTGAGATGGTGATTGAGCGCGCGAAGCGCTTGGTGGAGCTGGGCAAAGACGTGGTCATTTTGTTGGATTCGATCACGCGTCTTGCCCGAGCCTATAACAACGTCGTGCAAAGCTCGGGCAAGGTGCTCTCAGGCGGCGTGGATTCCAATGCCTTGCAGCGCCCCAAGCGCTTTTTTGGCGCAGCGCGAAACATCGAAGAAGGCGGGTCCCTGACGATCATCGCCACGGCTTTGGTCGATACCGGCTCGAAGATGGATGAAGTGATTTTTGAAGAATTCAAAGGCACGGGTAACTCAGAGGTTCACCTCTCGCGCCGCTTGTATGAGAAACGCGTGTTTCCCGCGATTGATCTTTCCAAATCTGGCACGCGCCGCGAAGAGCTCTTGCTCTCGCCTGAGATCTTGCAGAAGACCCGCATCTTGCGATCCTTCCTCTTCAACATGGATGAGATCGAGAGCATGGAGTTGATTCAGAAGAAGATGAAGGCCACGAAGAACAATTCTGAGTTTTTCGAAGAGATGCGGCGCGGCGGCTAAGCCGCTTGATTTTGCGTCGACTTGCGTGCTGGCTTAGGCCAACGCCCGCCCAATCAAGATCTTCTGCACATCGCTCGTGCCTTCATAAATCTGGCAGACGCGCACATCGCGGTAGATTCGCTCGACGGGAAAATCAGTGACGTAGCCATAGCCGCCATGCACTTGAATCGCGTCTGAGCAGACTTCTTCTGCCATCTCGCTGGCAAAAAGCTTGGCCATCGCCGCTTCTTTCAGGCATGGGCGGCCAGCATCTTTCAAAGCAGCCGCGTGATGAATCAATGCGCGTGCGGCTTCAATCTGCGTGGCCATATCGGCCAGTTTGAATTGCACGGCTTGATGCTGAAAAATCGGCTGGCCAAAACTCTCACGTTGCTTGCTGTAGATTAAAGCCGCTTCAAACGCAGCCCGCGCCATGCCTAACGACTGCGCGGCAATACCGATGCGCCCGCCTTCCAGGCCGCTCAATGCAATTTTCAAACCTTGGCCTTCTGCGCCCAGCAAATTTGCTGCGGGCACGCGGCAATTTTCAAAGCGGATTTGCGCTGTGTCGCTCGCATGCTGGCCGAGCTTGTGTTCAATGCGCGCCACTTCGTAGCCGGGCGTTTTGGTCTCAATCAAGAAAGCGCTGATGCCTTTTTTGCCAGCGGCTTTGTCCGTCACAGCCATCACGATAGCCACATCGCCGTTTTTGCCGCTCGTGATGAATTGCTTCACGCCGTTGATGATGTAGAAGTCACCGTCTTTGGTAGCCGTCGTCTTCAAGCCATCCGCCTGCGAGCCCACATGCGGCTCGGTCAGGCAAAACGCGCCGAGCATATCGCCGCGTGCGAGCGGCTTCAAATACTTTTGCTTTTGCGCTTCATTGCCCCAAGCCATGAGGATGGAGCACACCGGGCAGTTGTTCACGCTCACCACAGTCGATGTCGCGCCATCTCCTGCAGCAATCTCTTCGAGAATTAAAGCCAAGCTCAAATAATCCAAACCCGCGCCGCCATACTGCTCGGGCACGGCCACGCCATAGCAGCCCAAATCAGCCAAGCCGCGCAGTTGCTCTTTGGGGAAGTGATGCGACTTGTCCCACGCCGCTGCTTTGGGTGCAATTTCGGTTTGCACGTATGCGCGTACAGCGTCTTGCACGGCGATATGGTCTTCGGAAAGGATCATGATTTAAAAGCCTGTGTATTTACGCCCATCGTGATGCCAAAACAAATTGGCATCGCTCTTTTTGACTTGCGAAATCGTTTTGCGCATCGCCGAGACGGATTCTTCTGCGCTAATGCTCGCGCCCGCGCCGCCCATATCTGTGCGCACCCAGCCGGGGCAGAGCGTGATGAACTGCGCTCCTGCGTAGTCAAATCGCGCAGACTGCACGGCCATGTTTAGCGCTGCTTTGCTCACGCGATACGTCCAGCCATTGCTGTTTTCCACTTCGGTAACAGAGGCCATGCCGCTAGAGATAAAAGCGAATTTGCCGCCAGCCTTTTCCACGAGCGGCGTAACCTGCGGTATCGCCTGCATCGCGCCCAACACATTGGCATGCATCGTCGCGTCAAACAATTCTTGCGTGGGCGGCTGCTTCGCGCTGCCATCTGCCCACACGCCCGCCACGTAAATCGCTACATCAATCGCCTCACCATCAAGCTGCCAAGCTAGCGCACTTACGCTCGCAGGCTGAGCCACATCGCAGCGCAGCGCCTTCGCACCCAGCGCCGTGATCTTAGAAAGCCCCTCATCGCTACGCGCCGTGGCAATCACGCTGTTCCCCGCATGTGCATACTGCCGCACAAACTCCAAGCCAATGCCGCGCGATGCGCCGATGATGAGAATGTTCATAAATTATCAGTGAGTTAGGGCGTTCGAGCCGTAGATACTGCGTGAGGCGCTACCAGATTCATAGCATCTCCAAGCACACCGCAGTACCTTCACCGCCGCCAATGCAAAGCGTGGCTACGCCTTTTTTGAGGCCGCGCGCTTTGAGGGCATGTATGAGTGTGACCATGATGCGTGCACCGCTTGCGCCGATGGGGTGGCCTAAAGCACATGCGCCGCCGTTGACGTTGACGATATCGTGGCTGATTTTGAGCTCCTCCATCAGCGCCATCGGCACGACGGCGAAGGCTTCGTTGACTTCCCACAAGTCCACGTCGCGCGCGCTCCATCCGGCTTTAGCGAGCGCCTTCTGTGTTGCGCCTACAGGAGCCGTGGTGAACCAATTGGGTGCTTGCGCGTGCATCGCGTGGCTGACGATTTTTGCCAATGGTTTGCAGCCTAGTTTGGCCGCTGTACTCGCTCGCATCATCACGAGTGCGGCTGCGCCGTCGTTGATCGATGATGAAGAGGCGGCGGTGATCGTGCCGTCTTTTTTAAACGCTGGTTTAAGCGAAGAGATCTTGTCTAACTTGGCTTTGAGAGGCCCTTCGTCCACACTGATCACGCTCTCGCCAGCGCGTGTCTTCACCGTCACGGGCGTGATCTCCGCTGCAAACGCTCCTGATTTAGTAGCAGCTTGCGCACGTTCTACGCTCGCAATCGCGAATTTGTCTTGTGCTTCGCGCGAGAATTTGTATTTCTCCGCGCACTCTTCGCCAAACGTGCCCATCGCGCGGCCTGGTTCATAAGCGTCTTCCAAACCATCGAGCATCATGTGGTCATACACGCGGTCATGCCCGATGCGGATGCCGCTCCTGCCCTTCAGCAGTAGATGCGGCGCATTCGTCATACTCTCCATGCCGCCAGCGATCATCACATCCACAGAGCCAGCGGCCAGCATGTCATACGCAAACATCGCTGCGCGCATGCCTGAGCCGCACATTTTGGAAAGCGTGACAGCGCCCGCGCTGTTGGGCAGGCCGCCTTTGAAAGCAGCTTGGCGCGCAGGCGCTTGGCCAAGGCCTGCCATCAAGCAATTGCCAAACAATACTTCATTGACTGCATCAGGCGAGATACCTGCGCGCTCCACTGCCGCTTTAATTGCCGCACCTCCCAGATCGTGAGCGGAAAGCGATGCGAAATCGCCCTGAAAAGCACCCATGGGGGTGCGGGCGGCGGAGACGATAACTATCGGGTCTTGCATGGTGTTTCCTAAAGAGTTGCAGCTTGAATTGACTACCAAGCGGTTTGAAAATGACAATTGTCTAGCTTAGCCGATTTCTTGTTTTTGACTTGGGAATACGTGATTTGACGTAACGCTGTTGTATGGTTTCGCGAAGTGCCTGAGCCTGCCGACTGCGCTTGGGATGTTCCCCTTCACTCGTGTCCTCCGCGCTGGCCTACGGCTGGCGCTCCCCCTTTACCTCGTTGCGGGAAACAACCCAACCGCAGCCGGCAGGCTCAGGCGGTTCATTGGCGAGGCATTTCTTTCGCGGCGAAAGCAGTAGAAAACTGTGACGTGTTGGAGCAAAGATTTCTCGCTTGTCGCGTAGGCCACGGCTAGGCGATGATCAGTTTGGCGATTACGATTTTGGCGACGCAGGGTTTAAAAACGCGAGTGCGTTTTCTCGTCATCTCAAGCGACGGGTGTCGCGTAACTCCTGAGCTTCACTTTGAGCCAGGCTGATAACCGCCCAGCCGTGGCCGGTCTCTGGCAAACGAAATTTTCCGAACGCAAACAAAAAAAGGCCTGAATCCAAAGATTCAAGCCTTTTGGTGCTCTCGCCAGCATACAACCTGCGTAGAGCGCTATCAAATTGATACTTACTTCTGCATCATCTTGCCGAGCATGCCCATCAAATCATCCGCGCCGCCCAAGCCGCCAGCAGGCGCTTGGCCATTTGGCGTGAGCTTGTCGATGAGGCCGGGCAGCACTTGCGCCAGCATGCCGCCGGCTTCGCCTTGACCTACGCCGAGCTTAGAGGCGATATCGCCGATTGCGCCTGAGCCGAGCACGCTGGAGAGCTGATCTGCACTGATCGGCAAATTCTCGCCCTTGCCCACCCATGAGCTCATCTGGTCGCCCATGCCTGCTTGGTTGAATTTCTCCATCATGCCGCCCAAGCCGCCTTGCTGGCTGCCATTGGCGAGCATGCCAGTGATGATGGGAAGCAAAGCGCCCAAGTTGCCGCCCAAGCCACCCGCTGCACCAGCTTGCTGCTGCCCGCCGAGCAAGCTACCCAGTAAGCCACCCAAACCACCACCTTGTTGCTGTCCGCCACCCAAAGCCGCGCCGACGACTGAATCAAGTAAACCCATGATGAAACTCCTTGTGTTGAAAACCGTGATTGTGATGCGTAAGTAGGGCTCATGCAAGCCGGCTCATAAGCTGCGTTGTTTTAGGTGTGAGTCGTTGTGAATTTATACACATTGTCACCTCTTTGCCTCACCAATTTTCAGGCACATAGCCCACTGTGATTTTGATGCTTTGAATGACGATCGGGCGCTTGATCACGCTCGGGCTGGCGAGCATTAGAGCGATGGCTGATTCTTCCGTTGTCATAGCCATCTGCGCCGCAGCATCGAGCTTGCGCCAAGTCGTACCTTTTTTGTTGATCAGAGCTTCCCAGCCCAGTGCTTTGACCCATTGGCGCAAAGCCGCTTCCGGTACGCCGAGTTTCTTGAAATCATGAAATTGGTAGGTAATGCCCCGGGCATCAAACCAAGATCGGGATTTTTTAACGGTATCGCAATTCGTGATCCCATAAATAGTAGCAGTAGCGCTCATACCTCGCTTTCACAAAGCGTTTTTGCTAGGGTTAGACTCAGCAACGCTACGAACCAAAATCTCGTCAATTCGCGCTAGAGTTGCAATACCGGCGCTTGAATAAGGATCGAATTCCGACCAATTGACTTGCCTAACCGGATCAACTTCCGCCAAGTCAACATGCCCCATTGACCAATTTCTATAGCGCCTGTTTGTGACGCTTTCGCAGTGGATCATTTGCACGTCGCTATGGCGAGGGTCTGCATAAATTCGGGCGTAAAGCTGGGTAACTTGCCTTCTCTCGCCCTCAAGGCATTGCAAAAAAACGCCATCGCCCTCGCAAAGTACGCCAGTCACATCGTTGGATCGATTCCATTTCTGCGATCCTTCCAGAATCGCGTTTGTCTTTACAGCGGTTTGGGCACCGACTGCAGTGCTGACATAAATGATGCGAATTAACATAATTGAGCTCCGACTCCGGGGTAGACAGCGTGTGGGCGATGATATCTCGCCGCTCCTGTCTTGTGGGAAAAGGGTGCTTTGCAGGGGTAGCAACTTTTGCTTGTAAGCGCAGATGCACAAGCGAAGTTAAACGACAATCCAAAGATGAATGATTTAAAACAATGGCTGGCCTACATCGAAGGCCTGCATCCGAAAAATATTGACATGGGGCTGGAGCGCTCGCGCGTGGTGTGGAGCCGCATCAAAAGCACATTTGACGTGGAGATTTCTTGCCCTGTGATCACGGTGGCGGGCACGAATGGCAAGGGCTCAACATGCGCGATGCTGGAATCTGTTTACACGCAAGCGGGCTACAAAACCGGCGTGTATTCCAGCCCGCATCTGGTGCATTTTTTGGAGCGCTGCCGCATTCGCAATGAAAACGCATCCGCTACGGATTTCATAGCGGCTTGCGCAGATGTGGAGCTGGCCAGATGTCTAAAAGCATCAGAAAACGAGGGCGAAGTCAGCCTCACGTATTTTGAATTCACCACTTTGGCTTTTTTGCTCTTGATGGCTCGCGCGGCCAAGGCCGGGCAGCTGGATGTGATGATTCTGGAGGTGGGCTTGGGTGGGCGGCTTGATGCGGTGAACATCATCGACACCGATTGCGCGATTGTCACGAGCATCGATCTCGATCACATGGAATTTCTGGGCCCTGATCGCGAGAGCATCGGCTTTGAGAAAGCGGGCATTATGCGCGCGGGCAAGCCAGCGATTGTGAGCGATCCGATGCCGCCGCAGAGCGTGATTGATCATGCGCAAAAAATCGGCGCTGATTTGTGGCGCATGGGTGCAGATTTCAATTTCCAAGGCGACAAGTTGCAGTGGGGCTGGGCAGGGCGCTCAAAGAGGTTTAGTGGGCTGGCCTACCCAGCTTTAAGAGGAGCAAACCAGCTCATCAATGCGAGCGGCGTGCTCGCAGCCATTGCCGCGATGAATGAGCAGCTGCCGATCACGGCGCAGGCCGTGCGAAATGGCATGGCATTTGTGGAGCTGCCGGGGCGCTTCCAGATCGTGCCGGGGCAGCCTGCGCTGGTGCTTGATGTGGCGCACAACCCGCATTCGGTTGCTGCTTTGACGGCCAATCTCGATGCGATGGGCTTTTACCCGACGACGCACGCCATCTTCGGCGCGATGGGCGATAAAGATCTCACGCCCATGCTGCTCAAGCTCGCGCCAATTGTGGATCGCTGGTATTTCACCGATTTGCCCACGGCGCGCGCGGCCAAGGCTCTAGAGCTGCAAAGCCGCTGGCAACTCCTCAACACAAGAGCCGATGCACAAAGCAGCACTTACACCTCGCCACAAGCTGCCCTTGATGCCGCTGTAGCCGCAGCAGATGCAGCCGATAGAATCGTGGTGTTTGGCTCGTTCTACACTGTGGGCGGCGTGCTGCAAAACGGCACACCGCGCTTGGATGCCAAACA
>JAYSRZ010000208.1:0-1737 GCA_043720775.1 Variovorax sp.
GCTATAATTTATGGCTGTTCCTCGATAGCTCAGTTGGTAGAGCGCCGGACTGTTAATCCGTAGGTCCCTGGTTCGAGCCCAGGTCGAGGAGCCAAGAAAAAAGTAAAGCCTGCTATCTGTTCGATAGCAGGCTTTTTCTTATTGTGAGCAAGCTTTAAAGGAACTTTGGGGATGCTTAAGCCGCCAGCAATTCCCGAATTTCAAACAATTCCCGGCGCAATTGGCGCAAGGGCACGTGAATCGAAGATTCTTCGGCAAATTCAATGCCTGGCTGGTCTTCTAAGCCGTCTGTTTCGCTGTCTTTGAAATCAGATACGCTGAAATCCCCGTCGACAACATCGCTGGGGATTTCTAAACCATCGAGCATCACCTCGCCAGATTTGCGCTTATCTCGCTCGGCTTGAATAAGCTCGTGGAGCTTATTTCGTGCGCCGCTGATGGTGAAGCCTTGGTCGTAGAGTAAATCTCGGATGCGGCGAATCATGAGCACTTCGTGGTGCTGGTAGTAGCGACGATTGCCGCGCCGTTTCATGGGCTTGAGCTGAGCGAATTCTTGCTCCCAATAGCGCAACACATGCGGCTTGACGTCGCACAGCTCACTGACCTCACCAATCGTGAAGTAGCGTTTAACGGGGATGGGCGGAAGAGTTTTATCCATTTAAATCAATAGGGTTACGCTGCTTTTGTAGCGCAACTTATGCGAATTTACTCCAATCTGCATCACTATGCAAAGTTTGTTGAGGTGGCAGACGTAAGCTCTTGTCGCTGCTATGATTTTTTAGCTCTGAAAGTTGGAGCAAGGAATGTAAGCACGGTGTGCTGCGCGGGTTCTCTCAGAGGCTGATTTTCGCCTGCGTTTTGTCACAATTTGAGTGTGGGGGCGCAGCAACGGGCAGGTTTAAAGCATCCTGCTCGCGCGAGATTCAGGTCAAAACACCACTGACCAGCCTTGCCATCCGGCCACATTTGGCTGCCAAGCTTTCATCATGCGTGACCAAAATAAATGCCGTGCCTTGCGTTTGCGCCAATCCAAGCATCAGCTCAAACACGCCGGCGGCTGAAGCGCGATCCAAATTGCCCGTGGGCTCATCAGCCAGCACGCAAGCAGGCCGCATAACGAGTGCCCGCGCAATCGCCACGCGCTGCCTCTCGCCGCCGGAGAGCTCCGAAGGGCGATGATGAAGGCGGTGGCCTAGCCCAACGTCCGCCAGCATTTTGGTAGCACCCTGCGCAATATCTACGGGCTCTAACGACCCTTTTCGCGTTAAAAACTGCTTGGCAATACGCATCGGCATGGCCACGTTGTCCAAGGCGCTGAATTCGGGCAGCAGATGATGAAATTGATAGACGAAGCCGAGCTGCTGATTACGCCAAACGCCCTGTTCTGCGGCATTCATAGCAGCGAAATCGCGCCCCATGAGTTGCACGCTTCCTGCCGTTGGAGCATCCAAGCCACCCAACAAATGCAGCAGCGTGCTTTTACCTGAGCCCGAAGCGCCAACGATGGCCAGCGTCTCGCCGCGTTTGACTGTCAAATCCACGCCTTGCAGCACTGTGACATCCAACGGGCCTTCTTGGAATCGCTTGGTGATGCCTTGCGCGTTAATGACGATGCTGTTCATGCTGTCATTCATAACGCAGTGCCTCCGCCGGATTGACACGGCTAGCTCTCCAGCTCGGATACAAAGTTGCAGCAAAAGCCAGCACCAACGAAATCACGGCCACCGGCATGATGTC
>JAYSRZ010000209.1:0-1733 GCA_043720775.1 Variovorax sp.
AGGTGACAATTCCACTTCGCTTGGCCTAACATGGCTGCATAACTAATCATTCAAGCCGATGCCACTTCGTGGCACGGCTTAATTCAGGCGTTAGGCCCCTACGGAAATTTACAGCAATGGGCATATTTTCAACTCTCGCATCCTTCTTCAAAGCCAAAAATGCTACGTCCGATCAAGCTTGGCGAGACGGTTATGAGGCGTTTGAAGAGGGCAGTCGCCTGTACTTGGAACGACATCTTCAGGAGGCATTAGTCCAATTCGATAGAGCAATTCAATTTGGCTTCGTAGACGCAGACGTATATGCAGAAAGAGGCTCTTGTCTTCAATTACTAAATTTTGACCTTGAGGCTATTGAGGATTTCGACGCTGCCATAGCTTTCGACCAGACTGATAGCAATCTTTATTTTATGCGCGCAACATCGAAAGGATCTATCGGCGACTTGCATGGGTGTGTATCAGATTTACAAGAAGCGATTCGAGTAGCTGGCATTGATAATGCGGCCAATCGCTCACATAACACCCACGCTCAGGAGCAGGGCTACGAAGACATTTCCAGCTATTACAGGATGCGACTCCTTGGAGCAGAGATGGATCTGGAGGATCAGGCCGCTGACGAGATTCGTCTCAAGGGTCCAGGTGCTAGCCTTGGGCCAGATCTCGCTAGCCGTCGCAGAGCAAAAGCGAGGCGGCGGGGAGACGGGGCCTAACAATTCGTTCAAGCCGACCCCGCATCGTGGCGTCGGCCACGTGCCTACGCTACGCTAGCACGCGTCCGCCGCCCCGCTGCGGGGCGGCTTAACTCAGGCGTTATGCCCCACTCATCAGACCACCTCAAGTCATTAATTGAAGCGAACTCTGCAGAGATCGTTAAGATGCACTCGCGCATCAAAGAAACAGTGGCATTGCGTGAAAAAAGTGAACACAAGCGGCATGAGTGGGAACGTGCCTGCGAGGCATTCCACTCCAAGTACGACAGCTTAGCGTTTCCCGGCGGATTCTCTGGCGCACTCGACCGCATCATTGCAGGAGATCCATACACTATGGAGGCTGCAATCTGCTTCCTTGAGCTGCGCCCGTATTTCTTTCGATCTGGGTATATGTTTGACTCAATACTCCGCAAAGCCAAACGTGCCCCGCTCACCAAAGAACAGGCAGCAAGGCTGCAGCACATAATTCAAACTCATGCAGCATGGCGTGCAAGCAAAGATGCAGTCAGCGGGGCATAACAATTCGTTCAAGCCGACCCCGCATCGTGGCGTCAACAGCGTGCTATGCGCTACGCTTGCACGCTGTCGCCGCCCCGCTGTGGGTCGGCTTAACTCAGGCGTTAGGCCGCTAAACAAGCAATCTTGCATTCAAAGTTCAACACGGAGTTTTCTTGGTACATTTTTTGCTCTCACGCAGCGGTTATGAGCAACTTGCAGCGTCCACTGGACTGCTGCCGTCTCCGCTGTGGGTTAATGGTGATGTGCTCTCTGACGCGGAGCTTTCTGACTTGCGCTCCCGCGGAATCGAAGTGACAAATTTTTCTCATCAAATAGATTCTGCAAGCCCAGCCGAGATAGCGGAAGCTGTCAGCACCATCCAAGAGCACCACCCTTCTTCAGTTGTTTGGGTGGAGCACCCGGGCGAGGCCTAACAATTCGTTCAAGCCGACCCCGCATCGTGGCGTCAACAGCGTGCTTTGCGCTACGCTGCACGCTGTTGCCGCCCCGCCACGGGGCGGCTTAACT
>JAYSRZ010000210.1:0-4846 GCA_043720775.1 Variovorax sp.
CATCTAGCAATTGAGCAATCACGCTTGCGGGGTACACGCGAGCTAGCAAGCTGGTGCTTAAGTAGTCGGTCAGCCTAGCGCCATCGCCTAAAGTCGCCTTGGTTCGTGCCATGTCTTGCTCCGCAGTGATGATGCACGGAGTTTGCCACAAATTCGTTAAACTAGCAGTATTGGATCTGACCCCATTTTTCTCGGCGCATGCAGACCGTTCTATTTTTTTGCAAATAACATCTGCCCAATGGTAGGCCGCTGGTACAAAAGGTGGCATATGACTTTACGCACACTTAAGTCATCTCACAAGCTAAAAAATTAGCGTCGATCTTGAGCTTCTTCCGGTGGCAACTCTTGTGATGCTTCTTCTTGCGGGATGTGTCGCGATGTCTGAATCGATTCTCGGGAAGATTCTTCTGGTTCGCCTGCAAACTGCCCGTCGATATAGAGCCAATGCGCAGCGTCTCCCACGCCTTCGCGGATGAAGCGGCTGGTCTCGTGCAGGCGGCCGGCTTTGCCCATGCTGTCTCGGTAGCGGGCGATGAATTCGACGATGCCTGCATCGCCTGATTCGGCTGCGCTTTTGATCTCTAGGCCGAGCCATTTGGTGGGTGGCAAATCAATTTCTCCGGGGGAGGATTCGCTGAACCATGTGGCTAGCAGATAGTCGGCCAACCGCAGCGTATAGGCGCTGTAGCGCGAGCGCATGAGGGCTTCTGGCGTAGGGGCGAATCTCTTTGGCGTGGCTTGCATGCCTTCATGCCACTGGCCGCAGCATTGGCCGTAGGTTTGGCTGACTGTTTCTTCACTGCGGCAAGGGCAGGGCGCGCTGGCAGCGAGCGAGCCAAGGCCGTCTTTACGCTCACGTTTGAGGAAGCTGCGGTGTGCTTGGGGCTCTGACTGTGACGGGGACAAGTGCGGCGTGTCTGGAATACTCATGGCACATAGCTTACGTCTTATGCGTCACGGTTTATGGCTTATTGTTTGTCACGATCATTTTGCAGCTCGCGCACCAAAGTTTGTACAGCGCGGGTGCGTGTATCCAAAATACTGGCGTCGATATGGTTGGCGTTGTTGGCGCGGGCCCATTCTTGCGCGGCCTTCAAGCGGTCTAGCGCCGCGCCGTAATCGAGCAGAGCGACTTGTGCTTCGGCGCTGGCGCGCAAGCTGCGAAGGCGCTGGCCTTGGGCTTCTTGCAAGGTGGCTAGCGCCGTCCAAGCCGGCGCATCATTGGGGCGCTGCGCGAGATGGGTTTGCAATGCGTCGATGGCTGCGGGGCGGTCGAGGCCAGCATCTTCTCGCGCCATTTGCGCCCAAGCCAAAAGCGTAGCGCGTTCGCTTTTTTGGCTTGCGCTACCCCGAAGAAATGCGAGCGATGATTGTGCGGCAATGCGAAGCTCGGGCGATGCGGAGGCAACCGTGAGGTGTGTCTCGATCACTACAAATTCAATAGCGCCTTGCGCAGTATCCATGCTGGCTGGCGGCTCAAAAGGTATTGAATTGAGAGATAAGCGAGCGGCTGCAGCGTAGCGCAGAGCCGCTGTTCCATCACGTTGGCGTGAGCTGGCTATTAAACCGCCATAGAGCTGGGCGAGTTGGCGGATTTTTTGCGCAGGCGTTGCACTTGCGGCCAACGGATTTCTCAGCGCAGCGGCGGATTGCGTGAGCTCGGCGCGCAGGCCATCGACGCTGGCGTCTGACAGCAAGCGGGCGCGCGTGGCCATCAGCGCATGCTCGGCTTGCAAGGCCAGCGCAGCAGGAGGCGCGGGCGGCATCATCTGCAAGCGCGATTGCATTTCGCCAAAGCGCTCGGTGGTCAGCGGATGGGTGCGCAGATAGGGAAAGCTGCCGTTGTCGTTGATGCGGTTGGCATTTTGTAGTTTGTCAAACATGCCGGTGAAGCCGCGCACATCCATGCCGGCTTCATTCAAAATCGCAAAGCCAATGCGATCGGCTTCGCGCTCCATATCGCGCGAAAAATTGAGCTGCGCTTGCGCGCCCACAGCTTGCGCGCCGCTGATCACAGCGCCTGCGGCTTGCGGATTTTTACTTGCGGCAATCGCGCCTAAAATCATGGCGCCCATGATCCACGGAGACTGTTGATTTTGCCTGCCGATCTGGCGAGCGATGTGGCGTTGGCTCACATGCGTGAGCTCGTGGGCGAGCACGCTGGCCAGCTCATCGCGCGTGCTGACTGCGCCAATCAAGCCGAGATGCAGGCCGAAATAACCGCCGGGTAGCGCGAAAGCATTGATGGTGCGATCTTTGCCGATCATGATTTCCCAAGCGAGTTGCTCTTGCTCAGGCGCGATATCGCCGCGTTTGCGAGCAGCAGCAAGAAGCGGCTGCCAGATGCGTTGCACGTAGGCGGAGATCAGCGGATCGTCGATGTAATCCGGATCGCGATAAATCTCGCGGGCAATGCGCCGGCCCAGCTGCTTCTCCGCGCTCACGCTCATGGCCTCGCCATCGCCGAGCTGCGGCAACGCGTCTGCAGCATGGCCAAGCGGCTGCGCAAGTGCAGTGCATAACGCTATCAATACAGTAGCGCTTCGCGCAGTATTCTTGGGGGGTAGAGGCCGAAATTGCTTCAAAATTCAAGTTTCCAAAGATGATCAAGGGCGCTATGTCTGTCTGTGGCTTTGCTTCATACACGTATGATGCTGGAAAAGACGGAAGGTTTCGCAAAGATGAACGATGGATTAACGCATTTTGACAAAAATGGCCAAGCGCACATGGTGGATGTGGGCAGCAAGGCTTCGACGCATCGCGTGGCTACGGTGCAAGGGCGCATCGATATGTTGCCCGCTACGCTGGCTTTGATTGCTTCTGGCAGCGCGAAAAAGGGCGATGTGCTGGGGATCGCGCGGATTGCGGGGATTCAAGCAGCGAAGAAAACGAGCGATTTGATTCCGCTGTGTCATCCGCTGGCGATCACGCGCGTGGTGGTCGATTTTTCTCTCGGCAATGAAGCTGATCCGCATGTCTCTTGCGTGGCGACTGTGGAGACTGTCGGGCAGACGGGTGTGGAGATGGAGGCACTCACGGCTTGTTCGGTGGCGCTGCTGACGATTTATGACATGTGCAAGGCAGTGGATCGCGGGATGGTGTTGGGTGCGATCGGGCTGATGGAAAAGCACGGAGGGAAATCTGGGAGCTACGTTCGGTAAGTTTTTCGTCTGGTTGTGTTTGGATAGAGCGGCCACGGCTGGGCGGTCATCGGCATGGCTCATGAGTCGCCTCGGGAGTTACGCGACACCCGTCGCTTGAGATAACGAGAAAACGCACTTGCGTTTTCAAACCCTGCGTCGCCAAAATCGTAATCGCCAAGCCGCTAACCGCCCAGCCGTGGCCTGTGCATGAATCGAAAGAGTGCTGCTCAACCTACTGTTTGAATGGCAATAACCACCCCGCCGATTGCGGTTGGGGTATCCACCTCGGCGAAGTAAAGGGGGAGGCACGCGCGCAGCGCCAGCCGGAGGACATGAGCGGAGGTGGGTACCCCAACCGCAGTCGGCACGCCACGACCTAAGCGTCACAAAACCTATCCCTTGCGCCGCAATTCCTGCATCCGCTCTTCAAAATAACTGCCCACCGTGTAACGATCAGACAACTTGATATCGCGCCGTGGATGCAAAAACAATGGCAGCGACACGCGGCTTCTCTTGGCTGCTTCGCCCACAGGATTCAACACGCGATGCTGCGTGCTCGGGTAATAGCCACCGCTGGCCTCTTGCAGCATGTCGCCGATGTTGACAATGAGCAGGCCGAAATCGCTTGGCGCATCGACCCACTGGCCGTCTTTTCCCATCACTTGCAGGCCTGGTTCGGTAGCAGCGGGCAAGATGGTTAACAGGTTGATGTCACCGTGGGCGGCGGCTCGCACGGCGCCGGGTTCTTCGTCGCCGAGCAGGGGCGGGTAATGCAACACCCGCAGCAGGGTTTGCTGGCAGCCTTCGATCATCTTGGGCAGCGGCATGGAATAACGCGCTTTGACCTCGGGCGGCGAATAATCTTCTACCCACTGCAGCAGCTCTTGCGCCAAGGCGCTGCCCGCTTTGTAGTAGCGCCGGGCGGCGTCGCTCACCTCGACCGGGTAACGGCCCCAGGGGAAAAGGTGGAAGAACTCCTTCAAGTCGCGCTTGGTGTGGTCTTTGGCGGTTTCGCTCACCTGAGGAGAGAAATAACCGTCCAGCTTGGCTGGGTCTTGCGGGTATTTGTTCTTTGCCTCGCTTGCAAAAAAGGCCAGCCACTCGGCGTAAATGCCTTGCACCAACGACTGATCCAGCGGATGGTTCTTGAGTACGCCAAAACCAGTGTCGTGCAGGTTCTTACAGAAGTCTTTGGCGGCAGTGGGGCTGTGGTAATCGACCACCGCGAGTGTTTTGGCGGGTTGCATAGGCTTCTCCTGTTTGTATCGGGTTGGGGCGGGCTATTTGAGCCAATCAAGCATCAACGCTTCTTCAAACAGGCGGCCCGCGCCAGCCGCGTCCACCTGCATGCAGACCTGCGTGTCGGGCAGGGGCGCGTCCCAGCCGCGCTGCGCATAACCAATGGTCGGGCGGCGGTCCAGCATGGTTTGGCCTTGGGCGATGCCTTCGGTGGCGACGCGAACGCGGCCTGCGAGCAGCTTGAACAGCTCAGGGTTGGTGAGGTAAATGAAGGCCAGCACGTCGTGCCCAAAACAGCCGTGGATTTTGGCAACGTGCGGGTACAGGCCGCTGTAAAAGTTGGCGTAGAAACCGACCGCCGAGTGCAGCGTGTCGGTGGCCACGTGTTTGTGGTGGTCGGCAATCTTTTTGAACAGCGCCACCGACATGATCACCTGGTGCGTCACGTCCAGCCCGACCATGGT
>JAYSRZ010000211.1:0-4838 GCA_043720775.1 Variovorax sp.
AAATGCGCGGGCAGCAAAGCGGCAAACACGCTACCGTAGACGATGGCAGTTTTAGGATTGCTCACTGATGTGATCAGCCCCAAGCGAAACGAAGCAAAAAGATTGCGCTTCTGACCAGCATCCGATCCGCCTTCTATGCCGCTCACATCCAAAGGCTGCGGCGCACCTTTCCAAATTTGCCAAGCGATATAGGCCAAATACAAGCCGCCTGCCAGCTTCAAAGCCATGTAAAGCAAAGGCACGGCGATCAATATCGCATGCAGGCCGCCCAAGCAAAGCGCAGCAATCGAAGCTGCGCCAATCGCCAAGCCTAGCGAGAGCACGATGCCGTCCGCTCGCGATTTCGCCACCGCCGTGCGCGCCGCCATCACAAAACTCGGGCCAGGGCTGAGCACGCCGGCAAGTAGAGCCAGCAAGATCAGGCCAACCGAAGTGAGATACGAAGGAAATTCCATGATTTAGTACGGTTTATTGTTGCCGTTCGCCCTGAGCTTGTCGAAGGGTTCGCAAAGGCTGCGACAAGCTCAGCCTGAACGGATTGGTTTCAAAGGTTCAACAGCGTTAAACACCAAACCCATCATCAGCCGCAATGATCGAGCCGTTGATGAAATGGCTTTCTCTTGCGCAGAGCATCACAAGCAGAGCATCCAAATCTTCTGGCTTGCCCACGCGCTTGCGCGGCAGCATTTGCACCAGCTTTTGACCCTGCTCGGTTTGCCAATGGTGATGGTTGATCTCGGTATCGATGTAGCCGGGGCAAATCGCATTCACATTGATGCCAAATTTTCCCCATTCCACGGCCATCGCTTTCGTCATGTGCACCACAGCCGCTTTGCTCATGCAATACACGCCGATTTGCGGCAGCACTTTCAGACCTGCCATGGATGCGATGTTGACGATGCGGCCGCCGGTATACGTGCCCGGCGCTGCGCCTTTTGCGCGAGCGAGCATGCGCTTGCCCACCTCTTGCGCTACGAAGAAGGAGCCGCGTGTATTGGTGTTGAAGATAAAGTCATAGTCCTCTTCGCGCACATCCGTGAGCTTTTGCGTGGTCGATACGCCGGAGTTGTTGATCAAGATGTCGATTGGGCCGACTTCTGTTTCTGCATGCGCCACCGCTGATTTGATGCTTACCGTGTCCGTCACATCGAGGGCCACCACATGGGCGCTGCCGCCTTCGGCTTCAATTTCCACACGCAGCTCTTTGAGCTTGTCGATGCGGCGGCTGGCCAGCACGACTGCTGCGCCGGCTTTGGCCAGCGTTTTGGCGAATTGCGTGCCGAGGCCGCTTGAAGCGCCCGTCACCAAAGCGACGCGGCCAGAGAGATCGAGTTCGTAAGCCATTTAGTGAGTCCTCTTTAATTGATAGCACTTGCTGCGAGCAGGAGACGCCTGCACCGCATAAAATTACTACATTGATTATCAGCCACGAAACTAGACGAGTTTGAAGCCATGAAACATGATGAGATTTTGAAAACCCACGGCCCGCGCGAATCGATGGAATACGACGTCGTGATCGTCGGCGGCGGCGTGGGCGGGTTGGCAACAGCGATTCGCCTCAAGCAAAAAGCGCAAGAGACTGGCAAAGAGATCTCAGTCGTCGTGATCGAAAAAGGCTCAGAGCCGGGCGCCCACATTCTCTCGGGCGCAATCATGGATCCGATTGCACTCACCGAGCTGATTCCTGATTGGAAAGAAAAAGGCGCGCCTTTAAACCAGCCGGTCACCGATGACGCCTTCATGTTCCTCGGGCAGAAATCAGCCTTTCGCGTGCCAAATGTCTTCTTGCCCGCTTGTTTTGAAAACCATGGCAACTACATTGTCTCGCTCTCCAACGTGACGAAATGGATGGCGCAGCAGGCTGAAAGCTTGGGCGTAGAAATCTTCCCGGGCTTTTCGGCTGCGGAAGTTCTCTACAACGCTAACGGTTCGGTCAAAGGAATTGCCACAGGCAATCTAGGCATCAGCAAAGAAGGCGAAATCACCCCAGATTTCCAGCTCGGCATGGAGTTGCTGGGCAAATACACGATCTTTGCCGAAGGCGCGCGCGGCCACTTGGGCAAAGAGCTGATCGCAAAATACAAACTCGATGCGGGCAAAGATCCGCAGAGCTTTGGCTTGGGTATCAAAGAGCTTTGGGAGATTGATCCTGCGAGGCATCAGCCCGGCTTCGTCTTGCATAGCGCCGGTTGGCCTTTGGCCAACGATACTTACGGCGGCGCGTTTTTGTATCACCTCGAAGGCAACCAAGTCGCCCTCGGTTTCATCACGGGCCTCGGCTACACCAACCCCTACCTCAGCCCATTCGAAGAAATGCAGCGCTGGAAATTGCATCCGAACATTCGTTGGTACTTGGAAGGCGATGAGAAAGCTGGCATCAAGCCGGCCAAGCGCATCGGCTACGGTGCACGCGCCATCAATTCCAGCGGCCTGCTCTCGCTGCCTAAAACCATCTTCCCCGGCGGCGCGCTGATTGGCTGCAACGCCGGGTATTTGAACGTCGGCCGCATCAAAGGCAGCCACGCCGCCATCAAAACAGGCATGCTCGCCGCTGATGCTGCATTCGATGCCGTCCACGCTGGCCGCCAGCATGACGAACTCGCCGCGTACCCAGAAGCCTTCGAGAAAAGCTGGCTCAAAAAAGAGTTGCACAAAGATCGCAACTTTAAAAACTGGTTCAAAAATGGCTTGGTGGCAGGCACGGTCATGAACGGCTTAGAGCAGTTCGCATTGAAAGGCCACATCCCGTGGACGATCCACCGCGACAAAGCGGATCATGAGATGCTAAAGCCCGCCCGCGAATGCGCTGAGATCGCGTACCCTAAGCCCGATGGCAAGCTCACTTTTGATCGCCTCTCCAGCGTCTTCATCAGTAACACCAATCATGCAGAAAATCAGCCTGCGCACTTAACGCTCAAAGACGCCAGCGTGCCAGTGAATATCAACTTCATCACGTATGCCGGGCCTGAAAGCCGCTATTGCCCAGCCGGCGTGTATGAATACGTGCGCACCGATGCTGGCAAAGATCGCCTGCAGATCAATGCACAAAACTGCGTACACTGCAAAAGCTGCGATATCAAAGACCCAACTCAAAACATCGTATGGGTCACGCCGGAAGGCGGCGGCGGGCCCAATTACGTGGGCATGTAATGCGTGGCAACAATGCTCAACAAACGTCGCGAGTCTATGCTGTTTTTCATGCTAAGTGGCCGCCATCACTTGGTGTATCAATGAGACACAGATGAGTTAGATGCTGTAACATCTGATGATGAAAGCAGCGCAAATCTATCGCCGACAGGCTAGCTTGGTTCATGCGCCGATATGGCTGATCGCAATTGCAGCTTTTTTTGTTTTATCGGCACGCTGGATGGAGATGCCGCCCGGTGAGATCACCATCAGCGCAGGCCGCCCGGGAGGCATGTATCAAGAGCATGCAGCGCGATATGCCAGCGCTTTAGCGGATCACGGCATCACCGCAAAGATCATGGAATCAGCCGGTACTGGCGAGAATCTTCAGCGCTTGAAAAATCCTGCGGCGCAAGTGCAAATGGGATTTGTGCAGGGCGGCTATGCAGCGAGTGAATTCAGCGAAAACATAAGCGCAGATTTAGAGACCATTGCGCAAGTTGATATCGAACCGGTTTGGGTGTTTTCTCGCTTCAAAGATGTTGATTCGTTGCTGCGCCTGCAAGGCACGCGCGTAGCCATCGGCCAAGCTGGCAGCGGCAGCCGTGCGGTGGCCGTGCGGATGTTTGAGCAAGTGCGCCTAGAGCCGCAAGATTTAGTGCTCTCAGAATCGCTGGGGATGGAAATGGTTGCGGCGCTCTCCGAGGGCCGCATCGATGCGATGATCTTTGTGGCCTCTGCGAATGCACCGGTGGTTCAAGCGCTGCTCAAAGCTAAAAACGTGTATTTGGCGAGCGTTCGCCGCAGCGCGGCCTTGATTGAGCGCCTGCCTTATCTGGATGCGCGATTCGTTGCAGCTGGCAGCTTGCAAAGTGCCACGCAGCAGCCTCCGCAAGAAATGGTACTACTGAGCACCTATGCCAGCGTGATTGTCCGAGCGGATTTGCACCCTATGGTCAAACGGGTCATTGCAGCGGCTGCATTACAAATTCACGCTGGTGCTGGCCCGCTTCATCCTTCTGGCGAGTTTCCTCATCTCAAACGCTTGGAATTCCCCAGCTCTTCTCAGGCGCGTGACGTACTGCGCGATGGCCTGCCCGCACTTGAGGCCAAACTTGGCGTGCATTGGGCTCAGTGGGTCTATCGCCTGCTGCTCGTTGGCCTTCCCTTGGCTTTGATCGCCTATGCTTTAAGCAGCTTGATTCCCGCTTACCTGAGATGGATGATGGAAAGCACAATCAACCGTTGGTATGGCGAACTGAAATACATTGAAAACGATCTCATAGCCAGCAAACCCGGCGGACTTGAGATCGCGCGCTTTAGGGCGCAATTGCGAGACATTGAAGAGCGTGTGAATAAATTAAAAACGCCTCGTAACTTTCTACAGCGGATATATGTCTTGCAACAACACGTCAAGTTCGTCAGTGCGCAACTCAAAAGCAGTCATGGCCGATGAAATTTGATCTGCTCTATCGCCGCCGCTGGCTTCTGCTAAATATTCCCATCGCATTGCTTGCGGCAGCACTGCTGTGGCTGTCATATACGAAGTGGCTGCCGCAGCCGCCGCGCAGTATCAAAATTTCAGCGGGTTTGCCCGGTGATGGCAGCACGCAATTGGCGTTGCGCTACCGTGAGAGCTTGGCGCAGCTCGGAATTTCTGCTGAAGTACTTACCCACGAGAGAGCACATGATGCTTTGCAGGCCTTGAGCGG
>JAYSRZ010000212.1:0-1728 GCA_043720775.1 Variovorax sp.
TTCACGCCGCCGGCGAGCGCCCCATCCAAAATTTCCATGCCCGTGGCCAGCGTCTCGTAAAAGCGCTCTTCTTCCACCTTGAGCACATCCATCACGCGCTGCGCATTCGCTTTCAAATGCGGATAAGCATCGCCCATCAGCGTCACGAGATCGGGCACGATTTTTGAGAAGAAAGGCGTTTTACGCCCCAGCTTGTATCCGTGGCGAATCGCGCGGCGAATAATGCGGCGCTGCACATAGCCACGCCCTTCGTTGCTCGGAATCACGCCATCGGCCACCAAGAAACTCGTCGCGCGAATGTGATCAGCGATCACGCGCAGGCTCGGGTTGTTCAAATCCACGGCCACATCTTTGCCAAACACTTCGCGCGAAGCCGCAGCAATGAGCTTTTGAAACAAATCAATCTCGTAATTCGAATGCACGCCCTGCAAAATCGCTGCCAAACGTTCGAGGCCCATGCCGGTATCGACGCAAGGCGCAGGCAGCTTCGTGATGCTGCCGTCGGCAGCCATGTTGAACTGCATGAACACATGGTTCCAAATCTCAATGAAGCGATCGCCATCTTCATCTGGCGAGCCGGGTGGGCCGCCGGCAATATGTGGGCCGTGATCAAAGAAGATTTCTGAGCATGGGCCGCATGGCCCTGTGTCTGCCATCATCCAGAAATTGTCAGATTTGTATTTGCCACCTTTGTTGTCCCCGATGCGCACCACGCGTTCGGGTGGCAGGCCGATTTCTTTCGTCCAAATGTCATAGGCTTCATCGTCGTCGATATACACCGTAGCGAGCAATCTTTCCGCTGGCAAACCATACACTTTGGTGAGCAATTCCCAGCCCCATTTCAGAGATTCGCGCTTGAAATAATCGCCAAAGCTCCAGTTGCCCAGCATCTCAAAAAACGTGTGGTGTCGCGCCGTGTAGCCCACGTTTTCTAAGTCGTTGTGTTTGCCGCCGGCGCGCAAGCAGGCCTGCACACTAGCTGCGCGCACATACGAGCGCTTGTCTTCGCCCAAAAACACATCCTTGAACTGCACCATGCCGCTGTTAGTAAACATCAGCGTCGGATCGTTGCCAGGCACGAGCGGGCTGCTGGCGACTGCCGTGTGAGCCTGTTTTTCAAAAAAGCCAATAAACGATGCGCGAATTTCCGAAACGCTGAAGGTTTTGGCAGGCACGAAGGGTTTGAGATGGGGATTTAAGGCGGTGGGATTTGACATACTCTTCATTTTACCGGCGCTGGGTGGCTGGTTCGTTGAATTTGGGTTGTTGGTGTGCGGAAGATTTCGTCTTGGATAGAGCGGCTGCGAGTGTGAGGCATTCCGCCCGCCTTCAGGAGCGAGTACGCAACATCAGTCGGGCGAAATGCCTCAAACTCGCGGCCTGTTCGTTCATCGCGAAGTCTTTGCTCGCGCACGGTGGCTATTGCAAACTACATTTGCACACTGCGATTGGAACTTCCCTCGCCCACCCTGGCCTACGCTCGCCGCTGGCGACACGACCGATTTTGGCGCGAAGCGAAATCGTCAACTTTTCGGCGAAGCCGAACAAACCCTCGCAGCGCGGCGTATGAGGGCGTGGCGACTGCGGCGAGCGCAGGCCTTGGCGCGCCAACCAAATTTTAAGCAAAAACAGCCGTTAGCCGTCATAGAACATGCGCAGAGTGCTATCACATTAGGAGTGAAGACAGTTGGAGTAAAAAAGCAAGCTCACAAAGTTATCATTAGAGCC
>JAYSRZ010000213.1:0-4838 GCA_043720775.1 Variovorax sp.
CGCAAGCGCCGCGCCCGATGATTTGCTGGCAGAGCTCGCTATCGAAACAGCAGGTGGCGGCGGCACACAACGCTTCCCCGCCGCCTTTATGCGCCACGACGTAGAGGAGCTTGCGCATTTTCCAAAAGAGGGCGCGCTATTGCTCGATGTCGAGTTAATTCAGCGCCTCTCGCCAGACAGCCATTCGGTCATGGAGTTCAAGAGCGAGCTGGATGTCCACATCGCTGAAAAAATGCTGAAGTTTCCGTTGTTAGGAGAGCGGATTGACGGCAGCTGGAATGCCAAGATGATGCGGGAGTTTGACCATACTTCTGCCGACACACGCTCCTTTGTATTTGATCGAATTACTGAAGGTCGTTTGCCATTACTTGAAGGCAAGATGATTTGGCAATTCGATAGCAATTATTCAGAACCTCAATATTGGCTAGATTCCAAAAAAGTACATGAATGGTTGAAGCGGAAGAAAGCGGATGCCGCTGGCAGTCCATATGCAAACGACTACCGAGTTGCTTTTAGGCGGCAATCGGCAAGTACCAACGAGTGGACGCTGGTTACAACAGTTATTGCACGTCGCCCACACGATGACAATTTGGCATCTTTCATGCCTCGTGATGAAGATGGTGCGCTATTAGCAAACGAGGCTGATCGCCTGCTCTTGTGTGCTTTTTTGAACAGCTTTTGTATTGATTACTGCATACGATCTCGCATTACTACTAATTTGAATTTTTTCTTCTTGGAGCAGCTATCCGTGCCTCGGCTCACGTTAACAGATGCATCGTACATAGCTATCACCACGCGCGCCGCCCGCCTCATCTGCACCACCCCCGAATTCGACGATCTGGCCAAGGCGCTGGGTTTGCAGCCCAAGGCAACGACTGGCTCTGGGCGAACGGTAGAAGGGAGCCGAGCAGAATACGGCGAAACCGACCCCCACGAACGCGCCAAGCTACGCGCCGAGCTAGACGGCCTGGTAGCGCATCTCTATGGCCTCACCGAATCCGAATTCGCCCACATCCTCGCCACCTTCCCGCTGGTGGCCGAGCCTGTGAAGCAAGCGGCGCGCAATGCTTATCGCGATGTTAAGCGAGGGTTAATTCAATGATTCCGCCATTCAACCATTCGCATGTGTTGCCGCCGTTTTTGGGCGATTCGCCCATCGTGGTGGCCAACACATCGCCTTACGAATGCTCGGCTCAGGAGGTGGTGCATCAATTTGCGATCAGCCCCGAGCGCTGCAAATTGCTTAGAGGCTGGCTGAGCTATCGCGCAGATTTGAGACAGCTTGGCTTTGGCCGAGGCTTTCAATGGATTGATGGGAGTTTTTGTGAAGATGTGGAAATGCATGAGCAGCGCGCGCCGGGGGATATTGATGTGGTGACGTTTGCTTTGTCTCCCGCTGGAATGAGCAAGCAAGATATCAATGCGCTGCTGATGGGGCAGCCCGATCTGTTCAATCCAAATTCGGTCAAGCTGCGCTATGGCTGTGACGCTTATCTGGTGCAGCTTGATTCACCACCAGAAAGGTTAGTGAAACGCACTTCATATTACTTTCAGTTGTTTTCTCATCGTCGGTCTGATCATGTTTGGAAGGGGTTGTTACAAATCCCCTTGGAAAGCGATGATGCGGTGGCCCTGCAAATACTAGACAATCTGAATTCAGGAGAATCCCATGCTAGCCCAGCTTGAGCGCCAATATTTGAGCGCCCGCCTCGCGGGTGCGCGTCAGCTTCTTGCAGACAGCCCGCAGGATGATGATCCGATCGGCTTTCACCAATTCAGCCACTTGGTAAATGAATTAGAGCAAGAAATTGGCGCAATGCCTCAGAAAATTGCCAATGCACCTGCGGGCGTTGCTTTGTTTTTTGGTGGCAGACCGGTGATGGGCTCGCATGGCATTGATGCGAAATTCGGTAGCAAAGCGATTGAGACTTTTCAAAAACTGGTGAGTCAGCGTTTTGCGGCAGAGGCGCTAGGCGGGCCACTGCCTTCCAAGGGGCGGTTACCCATGAACGATCAGTCTCAATTGATCATGACGGACGTGGTGCGCGGCTCTTTTGGTTTTGTATTGGAGGCTTCGCAAGAGATGGCCGCAGGGGAAGCGGGGCTCACACTCAAGCAAGCGGTAGACAAAGTGGCGGACACGCTGTCTCGCGTATCTGCGCAGGATGAATCTTTGTTTGATAACGCGGCAGAGGAAATTGATGAGCGGCAAAAAGGCACGCTCACGGAATTCTTCAAGTTGCTAGAGAGCGAAGGTGCGACGATGCGCATCGTTGAAGGCGAGCGGGATTTTGAACTGAAATCAGATGCCGTGCAGCGCGCCCGCGCGCGCGTGGAGGGCATGGTGATCTCTGACAAAGAGATCGAGCAGAGCGGCTACGTGGTGGGCTGGTCGGATTACTCAGCCAAGTTCGAACTGAAACTTTACGAAGATGGCGAAGTGTTGACGGGCTCGGTGTGGCCGGATGAACTTGCCCGTATTCAAGTCGAAACCTTGAACCCGCTGCACATGCATATACGAACTCGGCTGAAAGTACGGGAAATTGCGATACGCAACCGTGCGCCAAAGCGGGCTTATACCTTACTAAGTCTTGAGGCTGCATCCGCGCCAACTGGATGGCAAGCGCCTTTGCAGCAAGTGCTGTCAGTGCGATAGCTTTTGACTGCTTGTGGGCGGTATAAACGCCGTCTCTATTATCTGGAGCTTTGGATAATAAGAAGCAGAAAGTCAAAAAACCTTTTTGAATCAATCACTTGATCGAAGGTTTATTATCTAAAGCTGGACAAACTATTAGTTTTTTGATTGGTTTAAGGTTCGGAAAAAGCAAAAAAGCATCCGAAGATGCTTTTTTGATAGATTTTGTACCGAAATCAGTGGTTTGCCGGCATAGAATCTGCGCGGCGTGCTATCGAATTAATAGTAGCTCACAGGCCCTTCGACAGGCTCAGGGCGAACGGATTTACGTTCAAGCAGCCTTCACTTTCAAGCGCCAAGCATGCAGCAGTGGCTCGGTGTAGCCGCTGGGTTGTTGTTTGCCTTTGAAGACTAAATCGCAGGCGGCTTGGTATGCTGCGCCGTTATCGTTCCCCGCCATGTTTTTGTACAGCGGATCGGATTTGTTTTGTCCATCGACCACCTTAGCCATGCGCTTCAAAGTCTCTTTGATTTGCGCTTCTGTGACGACGCCGTGGTGCAGCCAGTTGGCCATGTGTTGGCTGCTGATGCGTAGGGTGGCGCGGTCTTCCATGAGGCCTACTCCGTTGATGTCGGGCACTTTGGAGCAGCCTACGCCTTGATCGATCCAGCGGACGACGTAGCCTAGGATGCCTTGGGCGTTGTTGTCGAGTTCTTTTTGTTTGTCTTCTGCGCTCCAGTCGGCTTTCGCCACGACGGGGAATTGCAGGAGTTTGCTGAGCGTGTCTTCGCGCACGGCTTTGGCATCTTGCTTGGCAATGGATTTTTCCATTTGCTTTTGTAGTGCGGGCACGTTGACTTGGTGGTAGTGGATGGCGTGCAGGGTCGCGCCTGTGGGGCTGGGCACCCAGGCGGTGTTCGCGCCAGCAAGGGGCTGCGAGACTTTTTGCTGGAGCATGGCAGCCATGAGATCGGGCATGGCCCACATGCCTTTGCCAATTTGCGCTTTGCCGCGCAAGCCGCTTTGCAGGCCGACGATGACGTTGTTTTTCTCATAAGCGGCGAGCCAAGCGCTGCTTTTCATATCGCCTTTGCGCATCACGGGGCCGCCAAGCATGCAGGTGTGCATTTCATCGCCGGTACGGTCTAGGAAGCCGGTGTTGATGAAGGCCACGCGGCTCTTTGCTGCGGCGATGCAGGCTTTCAGGTTTGCTGATGTGCGGCGCTCTTCATCCATGATGCCGAGCTTGACGGTGCTCGGCTTTAAGTCGAGGAGTTTTTCCACGCGGCCAAAGAGCTCGTCTGCAAAGCCCACTTCTTTGGGGCCATGCATTTTCGGTTTAACGATATAGACGCTGCCTGTGCGGCTGTTGCGCAGAGGGTGAGATTTTTTCTTTTGCAAATCGACCAAGGCAATCGTGGTGGTGATCACGGCATCCAAAATGCCCTCCGGGATTTCTTTCACCGAGCCGTCTTTGGCGGTGTACAAAATCGCAGGGTTGGTCATGAGGTGGCCGACGTTGCGCAGGAACAGCAGGCTGCGGCCATGCAGTTTGACTTCGCCTTTGCCCGATGGCTTCACATAAACGCGATCTGGGTTCAAACCACGCTTGAGCGTCTGACCGCCTTTGTCAAAGCTCTCAGTAAGCGTGCCGTCTAAAATGCCGAGCCAGTTGCTATACGCCAGCACTTTGTCGTCAGCATCGACGACAGCAACCGAGTCTTCCAAATCGAGAATGGTGGACAAGGCCGATTCCATCACGATGTCTGCCACGCCGGCGGCATCGGTGCTGCCGATGCGGTGCGCTTTGTCGATGACGATGTGCAGATGCAGGCCATTGTGTTGCAGCAGGATGCCAGAGGGTGCATCCGCAGAGCCTTGGTAGCCAACGAACTGCTTGGCATCTTTCAAGCCCACTTTGCTGCCATCTTTAAGAGTAATGAGCAGTTTGCCGGCAGAAATACTATATTGTTTGCTATCAGAATGTGAGCCCTTGGCCAGCGGCGCACATTGATCGAGCAAATAGCGGCCTTGGCGCACAACTTCTGCGCCGCGCTTCTCGTTGTAACCGGGGCCTTTGCTCAAACCATTCGCCTCCGAGATCGCATCCGTGCCATAGAGCGCGTCATACAAACTGCCCCAGCGTGCGTTGGCGGCGTTGAGGGCGTACCGAGCATTCAAAATCGGCACAACGAGCTGCGG
>JAYSRZ010000214.1:0-1722 GCA_043720775.1 Variovorax sp.
GCCGCGCCCGAAGCAAAAGCTCGTGCATATTCATTCCAGTGCTGAAGAATTGAACCGCGTGTATCAAGCAGACCTTGCGATCTGCGCCACGATGAATGCCGCAGCAAGAAGCTTAGAAGTGCTCGCTGCTCCTGTTTCGATAGCGTGGAGCGCAGGCTCGTTGGAGGCAAACCAGCAATATCGGCAATGGATCACGCCGCAAAGCCTGCCCGGTTTGCCTTTTGATGATGAGGCTGATAACGGTGAAACCGTAAAACACTCAGGGCATATCAACATGCCGCGCATCGTGAAGCTCTTGCAAAAGCATTTGCCGCCTGATGCTGTGCTCACCAACGGCGCAGGCAATTTCGCCAGCTGGATGCACCGCTATTTTCAGTATCATGGTTTGGCCAAGGGCTTCAAAACACAAGTTGCGCCCACCAGCGGCAGTATGGGCGTAGGTGTGCCCGCTGGCGTGGCGGCGAATATTTTGACGGGGCGCGTGGCCTTCACGATTGCTGGCGACGGTGATTTCCTCATGACCGGGCAAGAGCTCTCCACCGCCACAGCGCATGGTGCAGCCAGCATCGTGCTCGTGCTCAACAACGGCACGTATGGCACGATCCGCATGCATCAAGAGCGCGAGTATCCGCAGCGCGTGAGCGGCTCAGCCATTGCGGGCGCAGATTTCGCAAAGCTGGCCGAGGGCTACGGCTACCACGGCGTGCGCATCATGCACAGCGATCAGTTTGAAGCGGCGTTACTCGCGGCTTTGCAGCGTTTGAAGGAAAGCCAAGGCACATTGATCGAGCTCATCATCAGCCCAGAGGTGATTACCACGCGCGCCACATTGTCTGCGATTACTCAAGCTTCACTATTAAAATAATAGCACTTCGCGCAGTATCCACGCTGGCTAACTGCCTATATGAATTAAAACTCAATGCGAGAACTTGCTGACTGCAAAAAGAGAAGCATCCATCTCCCGATGGCGAAGCAATGTGTTATGGTCGGCGGCGAAATGCGCCGCTAGAGCCTCAGCGAGAAACACCGAGCGATGCTGTCCACCGGTACAGCCAATGGCCACGGTCACATAACTACGGTGATCTTGCGCTAGGCGCGGCAGCCAATACGCGACAAAGCTTTGAATTTGGCTCTGCATAGCGATGACGTCTGGTTGCGCTTTTAAGAAATCCGCAACGGGCTTATCGCGCCCCGTAAGCGGCCTCAGCAGCGGCTCGTAATGCGGATTGGGCAGCATGCGCACATCAAACACGTAATCGGCATCAAGTGGAATGCCGCGCTTAAAACCAAAGGATTCAAAGACCAAGGTGAGCTGCGTGGCGGGCGCGGTGACGAGCTGCTTGATGTAGCCTTGCAATTGCGTGCTGCGGATCAGGCTGGAATCGATCACATGCGAATCTTCGCGCAGCTCGGCAAGTAGCTCGCGTTCCATCTCAATCGCATCGGTCAAGGCGCGGCGCTGATCGCTGTCTTGGCTGGAAGACAGTGGATGCTTTCGGCGTGTCTCGGAGAAGCGGTGTACCAAAGTCTCAGTCGTGGCATCCAGAAAAATAGTTTTGACCGAGATGCCTTGCGCCCGCAGCGCCTTGAGCTGCTTGGGGACGATGGGCAGCGACGATGCGCTACGCACATCCATCGCAATGGCAATTTTGCTCACGTGATGCTGCTGCTCTAGCTCAAGAAATGAGAGCAGCAATTCAGGCGGCAAATTGTCAACGCAGT
>JAYSRZ010000215.1:0-14396 GCA_043720775.1 Variovorax sp.
CGCCTAAAGTCGCCTTGGTTCGTGCCATGTCTTGCTCCGCAGTGATGATGCACGGAGTTTGCCACAAATTCGTTAAACTAGCAGTATTGGCTCTGACCCTATTTTTCGCGGCGCGTACCAACCATCTTCTTTCTGCCAACAATATTTGAACGCAACCATCCCACGCCACCCGCTCACCTGCGTCGTACCATCGGGCTGTTGCCTCAGCAAATTTTATGAAAACACACGCGATAGAGCTCGTCACCATCCAACCCTCGCCCCGCGCGCCTTCCAAAAAATTCCTGATTCAACATCCCAATGGTTTCTGCTGGAAAAATTATTGGCGTGTGGGAGACTTCGTTGAATCCTGTTTTGCACAGCACAAACAGTCGAAACGGCGTAAAATCACACACTAACTCACACATCGGCGTGTGTAGGAGCGCATCATGGCCACCAATCTAGCAATCGACGATTCCCTTCTCACCGAAGCACAGGAAATCAGCGGCCTTCGCACAAAGAAAGCCGTGGTCACGCAGGCGCTCATGGAATACATCCAAAAGCGCCAGCAAAGCCAACTCTTAAACCTTTTCGGTAGCATTCAATACGACGCTGATTACGACTACAAAGCCCAGCGCAAGGCTAAGCATGCAAGTGCTGGTTGACACATCCGTTTGGTCGCTGGCAGTGCGCCGCAAAAAGCCGCTTGCAAAGAAAGGCGATGTGCCTACACCTTTGAATCCTACTGTAGCCCAACTCACAGACCTCATCCAAGACGGCCGAGCCTGCATGCTCGGCGCGATCCGGCAAGAGCTGCTGAGCGGGATCAAGCTCGCAGCTCAATTCACCGCGTTGCAGACAAGTTTGCGAGCGTTTGAAGACATTGCCCTCACACAAGCAGACTACGAACTCGCCGCCGAATTCTTCAACCGCTGCCGAGGCAAAGGTGTCCAAGGCAGCAACACAGATTTCCTCATCTGCGCCGCATCCAGCCGCCGGGAACTGCCTATTCTTACGACTGATTTAGATTTTTTGCTGTATCAAAAGCACTTGCCGATTCAGTTGTATTGATTGAGACGATTTCATTCCGTTCGTAACTGGCCTGTTGAAGGGTCTTGGTGATCTGTACGTTCCACTCCACCCACGCGCCTGTGTCGTACCATCTGGTTAACAAGACCTATCCAAGCTACGATTGTGACCATCATGCACTTGCAAAATCCAAAACTTATCAAAGAACCTCAGTTCATGCTGTTTTCCGCTGTTGGCGACGGCATGCATCTTGAACTTCGGACTGAGCCACTTGGCGAATCTGTCATGTCGTTTAGGGAAGATGAAGTTCTTGGAAAACAAGCTGTGCTGCATCTTGCTTCGCAAGATATCGTTATCTCGCTCGTCGATCTGAAACGAGCAATAGAGTTAGCTGAGATTGAGGTTCACTGCGAGGCGTTTTACGATGCGACGTCTCCAAACTAAAGTACAACGCATTAGAAACAACCATGTTCAATACGCTAGACGAATTCGACCTTAAAGTCGCACTGGCAGTTACACAAGCTTTCCCGCAATGGAGCGAGCATGCATTGATTGAAGAGTCGGATGGCGAACGAGCGTTTGTGCTGTCAATCGTGCCGCCCTCGCAAAATGTCGCTCATGCTCTGCGCATTGATACGTTTGGTGGTGAAGTGACAGTCTCATTCGAGCACTACCACGCGCATTTCGATGATTTCGTTAACGGTACCGAGCAGGATGCGCTCACGCTCGTGACACAGATAGTCTCAGATGAGTACGCAATAGTATCGTATTGGCGGGACGATCAATGGTGCGGCTCAACATTGCTAGTGCGAAACAGCATTCCGATAAACAACGAAGAGTATCCATATGCGAATCGTATTCATATCCGTTCATGGAATGGAACGCTCGACAATGATATTCAGTGCGTGCCTCGCGACTAGGTTTGGCATGGTTAACGAATAGGTTAGCTAAGGAGTCGTCTCGCCGCGCAGTTTACTTTAGAACCCAAAATCTAATGCGACACACGCCCCCTCGCGGAGACCACTGGGCGTTTGGATCAGAAATTTTTTGGAAGGCGCGCGGGGTGAGGGTTGGATTGCGATGGTCTTTATCGCGTGTGTTTTAAAAAATTGTCTGAGGCAAATGTCCGATGGTAGGCCGCTGGTGCAAAACTTAGCGTGCTAACGGTTGCATGCCAACCTTGTTTGCAGAAATGAATTTGCTGGCTTGCTCCGCGAAAAATGGGGTCAGAGCACAAATAATTCGATGTGTTGTTGGCGTGAGCAAACTGAGCGCGGAATTAATTGTGATCTGACCCCATTTTGTCGCTACCACATTAGAACTCCTAATTTCGTAGCACTTCACGCAGTATCTATGGCGGCTAGATGCCTAAACCACATATAAATCTTAGCGCTTCACTCGAAACCACGCTGCATACATTGCAGGCAACGCAAGCAGTGTCAACACAGTTGCCACGATCAATCCACCCATAATCGCCACCGCCATCGGCCCCCAAAACACACTTCGCGTTAAAGGAATCATCGCGAGAACGGCCGCTGCTGCTGTGAGCACAATCGGCCTCAGGCGGCGGACTGCGGACTCGACGATGGCGTCCCATTTGGGGATACCAGCTCGAATGTCTTGCTCGATTTGATCGATGAGGATCACGGAGTTGCGCTGGATCATGCCCATGAGGGCGATCACGCCTAGCAGGGCGACGAAGCCGAAAGGCCGATCCAAGATGAGCAATGCGCCTGCCACGCCTGCGATGCCGAGCGGGCCTGTGATAAAGACCAAAATCGCGCGACTAAAGCTTTGCAATTGCAGCATCAAAAGCGTGAACGTGATGAACAGCATGATGGGCATGCCCGCTGCGATAGATGCTGAGCCTTTGGCGCTTTCTTCGACTGCGCCTGCTACGTCGATTCGATAGCCCGACAGCCCATTTGCGCCCCAAGAAGCTTCCAAGGCTTTCAGCGCAGGTAGCAACTCATTCGTGACTGTTGCGCCCTGCATGCCTTCAATAATGTCTGAGTTGATCGTGATCGCGTAATCACGATTCTCGCGCCACATCACGCCCGGCTCCCAGGCGAATACGGGCTTGGCGATTTGCGTGAGTGGGATGCTACGGCCGCTCGCTGTGGGCAAATAAGCATTAGCGATATCTGTGATCGCATCGCGCTCTGAGAGCGGCTGGCGCAATACGATATCGATCAGCTTATCGCCATCTCTGAAGGTGCCAATGGTGGCGCCGCTGGCGATCGAGCGCGAAGCCTGCGCAATGCTTTGGCTCGTTACACCAAGCGCTCTGGCCTTGGCTTGATCGACCTCCAAGCGAATCGACTTAACAGATTCATTCCAGTTATCGTTCACGCCGCGCGTATTTGGAGATTTGCGAATCTCTGCTTTCACGCTATCAGCCAATCCGCGCAAAGTAGCCGGATCAGCGCCCACCACGCGAAACTGCACGGGATACGGCACAGGCGGGCCATTGGGCAGCAATTTTGCTCTGCCTCGGATCTCGGGAAACTCTGTAGCAAAAATCGTGGGCAGCTTCAAGCGCAGCGCCTCGCGCGCTTTCAGATCTTGCGGTAACACGATCATTTGGCTCACATTGCTCTGCGGAAAATACTGATCCATCGGCAAATAAAAACGCGGCACGCCCGAGCCCAGCCATGTGCTCACGCTCTCCACTCCCGGCTCTTGCATGAGCCGCTGCTCAAGGCGCTTGGCTACCGCTTCATTCGCCGCCAATGCCGTGCCCTCTGGAAACCACAACTCCACCAGCACTTCAGGCCGTGAAGAATCGGGGAAGAATTGCTGCTGCACTTTGCCCATGCCCACGATGCCGAGGGCAAACGTGAGCACCGTCGCGCCAATCGTGAGCCAACGGTATTTCACTGCGCCATTGACCATGCGGCGAAACGTGTTGTAGAACGGCGTATCGAAATGCTCTGCGTGATCTGCACCATCGCCTTCATGATTCCCCTCGGCATTGCGTAGCGCTTGGTTTTGTTTGTGTTTCAAAATCAGTACGCCAAGATACGGCACGAAATACACCGACACCACCCAGCTGATGAGCAACGCAATCACAGTCACGCCGAAGATGGCAAACGTGTATTCGCCGGTTACAGATTTCGCAATACCAATCGGCAGAAAGCCCACGGCTGTGATTAGCGTGCCGGTAAGCATGGGCATCGCGGTTAGCTCGTAGGCAAAAGTGGCCGCGCGCACTTTGTCATAGCCCTCTTCCATTTTGCGCACCATCATCTCTACTGCGATGATGGCATCGTCAACGAGCAAACCGAGTGCGATGATGAGCGAGCCGAGCGAGATTTTGTGCAGCCCCAAGCCGAAATACCACATGGCTAAAAACGTCACCGCGAGCACCAAAGGAATCGTGATGCCGACCACTAAGCCGGGGCGCACGTCGATGTAATAGCGCTTGTAAAGCGGCTTGTCTTTGCCTCGACTGTGAAAGCCCAAAGCAATAAAGCTCACCGCCAATACGATGATCACCGCCTCAATCAACACGGCCACAAACTCATTGACCGACTTCGCTACAGCTTTGGGTTGATCTTGAATTTGATCCAGCACTGCGCCCAGCGGCAGCGTTTTGCCAATCGCATCGGTCGCAATTTTGAGCGCTTTGCCCAAGGCAATAATGTCGCCACCCTTGGCCATGCTCACGCCGAGCACGATCACTTCTTCGCTCGTTACCACGCCCTTGGCATCGCGCACCGTGCTGCGCACTTTGATTTGCGCGGGATCAATATAGCCTCGCTTGATTTCGGCAATGTCGCCCAAGCGAATTTGCGCTGCACTCGCACCAGCGCTCACGCCACCGCCCGCGCCACCGCGTATGGGCATACTTTTCAGCTGTTCAATATCATTGAACTGCCCGCCCACGCGCACCTGCAACACATCTTGCGGCGTGGTCAACACGCCTGCGCTCTCAATCGCATTTTGCGCATTGAGCTGCGCAATCACTGCGCCAAAATCCAAGCCCAGCTGCGCCAGCCGCTTTTGCGAAATCTCCACAAAAAGCTTTTCATCCTGCTGACCAAACAGCTCCACTTTCGACACATCTTTCACGCGGAGCAATCGCTGGCGCACATCATCGGCAAACGCTTTGCTTTGCGCGGGGCTGAAACCATCCGTCTTCAGCGCATACATCACGCCATACACATCGCCAAATTCATCGTTAAAAAACGGCCCCTGCACGCCCGGCGGCAGCGTGCCGCGCATATCGCCTACCTTCTTGCGCACGTTGTACCAAATCTGCGGCACATCTTTGCCCGGCCCGTTGTCTTTAATCTGAAAAATAATCAACGCTTCGCCCGGCTTTGCATACGAGCGAATCTTGTCAGCCAGCGGCACCTCTTGCAGCGTCTTCTCAATCTTGTCGAGCACTTGCTCAGCAACTTGCTGCGCCGTGGCGCCCGGATAAAACAAGCGAATCGCCATGACGCGAAACGTAAACGGCGGATCTTCATCTTGCCCGAGCTGAAAATAGCTCGCTGCGCCCAGTAGCAGCAACACAACCATTAAATAACGGGTGAGTGCCGGGTGATCAAGCGCCCATTTGGAGAGGTTAAAACCGGATTTAGGTTGAGAAGAGTTGGGAGTATCCGTCATCACGCACTCACTTTGCTTGCGTAGAAGGGGTTGATGGTGAGGCTGATGACGAAACAGATGACGCTACCGATTTCATAGCGCTCTGCGCAGATTCCATGCCGGCTACCTTGCCTTTTTCATTAAAAATTGTCACCTTCAAACCCGGCGAGAGCACATGCACACCCGCGCTCACTACGGCATCGCCCAGCTTCAAGCCCGAGGCAATCACCGCTTCATTGCCGTCTGCAGTGGCCACTTGCACGATGGCAGGATTGACCGTCATGGCGGCCTTATCGAGCAACCAGACGGTGGACGCGCCCTGCGCGTTTTGCATGAGTGCGCTGGTGGGCAATTTGATTGCCGTGATGCCTGCCGCACCATTGCTGGGGAACACATAAACGGTAGCGCCCAACGGCAAATTGGCTGCCGCATCAATGCTCATCTTCGCTTGAAAAGTGCGCGTGAGTGGGTCGGCGCTGACAGCGAGCTCACGAATTTTTCCATTCAAATCCGCCGCATTGCCTTCCGACCAACGCCGCGCTTTCACCGCTGAGCCCACCGCTACCGAAGCTATTCTGTCTTCCGGCACGGCGAACACCACATCACGCGGCCCATCTTGTGCAATGCGCACTACCGGGCTGCCTGCGCTCACCACTTGCCCCACCTCCGCATCCACCGCAGTAACGATGCCCGAGACATCGGCCACCAAATTCGCATAACCCACTTGATTGCCTGAATTGGCCAGCCCTGCCTGCGCCTGCGCCGCCTGCGCCTCAGCAGCTTTTAAAGCCGTCTCGCGCCGCTCTAGCTCCGCGCCGCTGATAAAGTTTTGCTCCTTGAGGCTTTGGAAGCGCTTGAAATCGGCAGCAGCTAAATCGCGATTTGTCGTCGCAGCCGAGAGCGCCGCACGCGCGCCATCAGCCGCCAGCCTGTAATCCTGCGGATCAAGCTGCGCAAGCACCTGCCCCGCTTTCACCCGCTGGCCGACTTCTGCTTGCCGCTTAATAATCTTACCCGCCACGCGAAACCCGAGCCTAGACTCCACTCTCGCCCGCACTTCGCCCGAGTATTCATAGCCCGCCGTCAAGCCACTGGCGCCTACGGTATGTATCTTCACCGCGCGCACTGGCTCTGGCAAAGGCGCTTGCTTGGAGCAGGCTGCGAGCAGCGCAATACACATCAACGCACTGAGCATCGCTATATATTTAATAGCACTCTGCGCGTATTCTTTGCCGGCTACTGACCGATTTGGCATATTTTTCTCCATAGATTTGATCATCTGATGATTCAACAGTGCTTTGGGCGTTGGCTGATCAAATAAGTTAATGACTGACCGGTTAGTAATCTATCTGATTCCAAAAAGATTGTCAAGCTTGACGAACGGCAACAAGCAAGCATCGCCACAGCCCGTGAGAAGAATGCATCGTTGTGCACCTTAGGCTGGCCGCATCTGATGCTCAAACCCAAAAAAACAGCCGACGAGGGCTAGCTTAAGATATCTGCCATGCAAGCTGTTGAATCCAGCAAGATGAAAAGGCCGAGCCTGCGTCCCCCCTCTACTGCATCTCATTCATCACAGCAAAAATTTCGTCCCTCATGACACATCCCTTCGTTTTGTGGAATATCGCGCTCGCAAGCTTTGGCATGGCTTTGGGGCTTTTCTTTGCGGCGGCGCTCATGCGCCTGCGCCATGCGAAGACCGCACATCGATTTTTAGCTGCTTTTTGCCTTTGCTTTGCGCTACTCATGGCAGGCGATCTGTTGATCGCAATATTCGTCAATCCACAAAACCCATCAAGTCTCCACTGGTCGGGCAACTTGTTGGATGGCGTATTTTTGCTGCTGACGCCTTTGTTTTACTTTTATGTGATCACGCTGGTCAACGGCAGATTCGTGCGCAAGCCCTTGGCCTACGTCGCCTTTTTGCCTGCTATTTTTTGTGCTGCATGGGTTGGCCTACGCATTTTCTCGCCGAACGCCATTGAGAAAAACACCTTGCAAGAATTCATGCCGCCCGCGTACACCTGGGTATTTCTGCTGTTAGCCATTGGCCAGTTGTTGTTGTACGCGCCATTGATTTATCGGGCGGTCAGCGCCTACACCGCCGAAGTACAAAATAATTTGTCTTCCTTGCAAAACATTGATTTGCATTGGTTAAAAACGCTGATCGTGGCAGCGGCAATCAGTGCGCTGTTTTGGCTGCTGAGCGTTGTGTTTCACCATCCTGCGTTTGCCGCCGTGAGCGCTGCGCTGCCGCCTTTGCTCCTTTTGCTCTTGGGCATCAGGGCGCTACAACAAATGCCGTTGCCCTCGGATGGAGTAGCCATCGCAGACGTTGGGCCATCAGGTGTTGACAAGGCTGCTTCAGAGCCTGCGCCCAGTTCGGCCAAATATGCAAAATCTGGGCTAACGCCCGAACGCCTGCAAGCATGTAGCCAACAGCTTGAGCAATTCATGCGCCAAGAGAAAGCATTTTTGGAAGGGGATTTGACGCTCACCGAGCTCGCGCAGCGTCTGGGCATGCCGCAGCATCAGTTGTCACAAGTGCTCAACCAGCAGCTCGGCATGTCGTTCTTTGAGTACATCAACCGTTTGCGCGTGCAGGAGGCCGAGCGCTGTCTGGAGGACGCAGGCTTTGCACAGCAAACTTTGCTAGAGATTGGCATGGCTGCTGGGTTTAACTCCAAAGCGGCTTTCAATGCCGCCTTTAAGCGCTACAGCGGCATCACGCCGTCTGAGTTTCGCGCCAAAACAGGCCCCATCAAGGCTTGATTCGCCTGATTGCGTCTTACCCGATGGGCTAAGACGCGCTGCCTATCGGCATGGTCGATCAAAAGAAGTGGCGTGATCAGAATTGAAATTCCTTCATTCATCACAGGATTTTCAAATGACTATTTCTTCTTTTCAACCTCAAAGACGCTTGGCGTTACTCGTGCTGAGCAGCGCATTTTTGCTGCAAGCCTGCGGCGGCGGGAAAGCATCGTCTATTAGCGCGATAAAGCCCGAGCAAATTAAAGCTGTGTTAGCCAAAGCACGCAGAAATGCGCCTGCTGTTGCAGGCGGCTTGATCAGCGATAGCGCCATCGTGCTCGCATCCGATGGCGTGCGCGTCAACGGCTCGCCCGATGCATTGACGACCGACAACTGGCTCGGCTTGGGCTCCAACAGCAAATCCTTGACTGCCATGGCCGTGGCGGTGCAGGTGGAGGCTGGGAAAATCAAATGGACTGACACCATGGAGACGCTCTTTCCTGAGCTGAGCGCAAGCATGTTGCCCGCTTATCGCACAGTGACGGTGCTGGATGTGCTGACATTTCGCGCGGGATTCAGGCCGTTATTGGTGTTTGCAGAATTCTTTGAAATTCCGATCACTACCGAAACCTTAAGTGGTCAGCGCTTCGAATTTGCCACTTGGCTATTTTCGCAAACGCCCGTGAATGTGCCGGGCACCGCGACGGTTTACAACAATGCAAGCTACGTGTTGGCAGGCGCCATCATCGAGCGCGCAAGCGGCAAGCCTTTTGAGCAAACCATGCAAGAGACTGTCTTGGCGCCGCTGGGATTGCGCGGAAGATATGCATTGCCCCAAGCGATAGCGGCCAATCAACCGGCTGGTCACCTGCAAACCAGCCCGGGCGTCTATGAGCCCATCGCAGCAGACAGCCCATTGGCTACAGACTCCGTGCCCGCGTATGTGAACTCAGCGGGGTTGATGTCGATGCCCATTGCCGACTACGCACGCTATGCGCAAATTCACCTGCAAGCTTTGCGCGGCAAACCAACTCTGCTCAAAGCAGAGAGCTATGCAACGCTTTATGCCAACCGAGGCACTGAGGCTGGCAACAACCAAGGCTTAGGCGCAGGCTGGGTGATCGCGGCGAAGAATGGGCAGCCCAGCTATGAATTCACCGGCTCAGTTGATATTTTGAATGCCTTTATCAAGATCAATCCCAGCGACAATCGCGCCGCGATAGTGTTGACCAATTACGATCTGGGATCTGACATCGATGATTTTTTCAAGCGAGTGTCGATCGCGATTTTGGCGCTGAATTAAGCACGATTGATTCAAACGCAGGGTGTCGCCGTGTCCCGCTGGCAAAGACCGCTTTGACACGGCTCATCTAGCCCTCAGCTTCTGCGGCAGCGCTGCCAGCTCTTGCTGGCACGACTCTGGCGCTGCGCGAGAAGCTGAGGTAGGCGCTCGTCCAATCAGCCAACACGCGAAGGCGATTGCGAAAGCCGATGAGAAAGTAAATGTGAGCGAAAAGCCAGAAGAGCCAAGCGGCCTTGCCTGAGAAGCGCAGCGTGCGCCCGCCAAGCCACTGGGGCGTTGCGAGATCCACCACAGCGGCATTGCGGCCAATGGTGGCGAGGTTGCCGTAGTCTGCGTATTGAAAAGCTTGCGTGTTTTGCCCGGCTATTCGCCGCAAAATGTTCGCCGCCGCGCAGCGCCCCATTTGCTTGGCTGCTGGGGACACGCCGGGCACGGGCACGCTGACTTTTTTTCCATTCACGCCACCTGCTTCGCGCATCAAACTCGCCATATCGCCAATGACGCTGATATACGGCGCTCGAGGCACGCTCAAATCTGGCAAGACCTTCACGCGCCCCGCGCGATCCAGCTCACAATCCGTGCTTTGCGCCAATTGCTTGCCCAAACCTGATGCCGCCACGCCCGCTGCCCAGATGATCGTCTTACTATTAATTTGATAGCTGCTTGCGCACATTCCTTGCCGGCTAACTGCCGATTCTTCCTGATTATTTATCAGCCTCAAATGCTCTGAACCCACCGTTCGGGCTGAGCTTGTCGAAGCCTCGCCAAGCACTTCGACAAGCTCAGGGCGAGCGGGTATGTGATCTGATGCAGACGGATAGTTAGGCGTTTTTTCTTCTAAATCACGTTGCGAAGATGCATTTTCAATCTGCACGCCCTGCGAATCAATGTAAGTGACTTTTGCATTCAAACGAACGTCAACGCCCAGCGCCATGAGCTGCTGCAACGCCTTCTCGCTCAAGCGCTCAGGCATCGCCTGCAACACCCGCGCGCCACCTTCCAGCAAAATGATTTTTGCACTCGCTGGATTGATGCGACGAAATTCGCCCGGCAACGTATGCCGCGCAATCTCAGCCAAAGTGCCCGCCATCTCCACGCCCGTGGGCCCTGCGCCGATCACCACGAAGGTCAGCAGCGCATCGCGCTTGGCCGCGTCTTCTTCAGCCTCTGCCGCTTCGAAAGCCATCAGGATATTGCGCCGAATCGCGAGCGCATCGTGCAGCGTTTTAAGCCCCGGCGCGTGCTGCTCCCAGGCATCGTTGCCAAAATAGCTGTGCGTTGCGCCTGCGGACACGATCAGATGATCAAAGCTCAGCGTGTGCTCTGCATCGCCGCCGGTATGCGCGAAAGTGATTTGATTAGCGCGCGCATCAATGCCGCGCACCTCGCCCAGCAAAGTCGTCACGTTGGCCTGATCGCGAAACACATGCCGAATCGGCGCAGAGATTAGCGGAGCCGCCAAGCCCGCTGTGGCCACTTGATAGAGCAGCGGCTGAAAAAGATGATGATTTGTGCGGTCAATCAATGTGACGCGCACTGGCTTGCCTTTGAAAGCCTTTGCAGCTTCCAAGCCCCCGAAGCCGCAGCCGATGATGACGATGTGTGGAAGCGATTTTTGAGTTTCTTGCGTCATCCCTGCATATTACGGGTTTACCCTGAATATGACAAGCGAACGGCGTTCCTGAGGCATTCCTGAGACGCTTTGACAGCGTTTCGTTTTCAGCGCCCTCTTCCGCCGCCACCACCACCGCTGCGTCCACGGCCACCTCGGCTGCCGCCGCCGGAATTGCCACCGCCGAAGCTGCCGCCGCCACCACCGCCACCACCGCCACCTCTGCGACCACCGCCACCGCCGCCGCCTCCTCCAAAGCCACCGCCACCGCCACCGCCACCTGCGCCTTGCTTGCGGAAACCGTCTTGTGTGATGTAGCCAAACGATGTCTTTGTGGGATCAACGCCTGGTGGTGGGCCGTCATCACTGGAGCTGCGGCCTTGATAGCCTCCTCCGCCACCTCCGTAGCTGCCACCTGCATTGCCACCACGGCCACGCTTCTTCGCCTGCATGTAGCCGCTCTCGTGGCTGATGCCGGCTTGGTTGAAATCGTCAATCTCGTCACCGTAACCGTCTTGTGCGCTGGTTTGGCGCGGTTGATTTTGGTCTGCGCCGCGATCGTTGCCGCCCGCGCCATTGCCGTAGCCGCCTTGGCCACCACCTTGGCCACCCATTTGGCCATCGCGCGGGCCGCGATTGCCGAAGCGCCCGCCACCACCACCACCATTACCGCCGCCTTGATTGCGATCACCAAAGCGCCCGCCGCGATCATTTTGGCCTTGACCTTGATTGTTGCGCTGCTGGCCGTCAAACGGGCGCTGTTGTGCGCCATTGCCGCCTTCACGTGGCTGATCACCCTGACCGCCTTGGTAGCCGCCACCTTCTTGAGGTGCGCCATCGATGCGCGGCGCGCGATCATCAAAACCACCCGTGCGCTCATTGCGGCCACCCCGGCGCACAAATTTGCCACGGCGCTCGCGCTGCTCAGGGCGCGGGCCACCTTCGTCACGCTGGCCGTCTCTTGGGCCACGGCCATCACGTTGTTCACGCGGTTCACGGCCTTCACCCCTGCCGCCCGGCTCCACAGCAAACGCTTCCGCGCCCACTTTCATCTCTTCACCGCCTTCAGCGTCCACCAAGCTCTGCGTCATGTCGCGAATCTCAGCGTCGTTCAATTCCATATACACGCTGCGGCGCAAGCCTTTGGGCAAGCCATATGAGCCATAACGAATTCGAATCAAGCGGCTGACCGCATGTCCCATCGCTTCAAACAAGCGGCGCACCTCGCGATTGCGGCCTTCGCCAATGGTGACGCGCACCCAGCGATTCGCACCATCGCCGCCGCCATCTTCTATGGAGAGGAATTGCGCCGGCCCGTCTTCGAGCTGCACGCCATCGAGCAGTTTTTGTCTGTTTTCCGGGGTCAACTCGCCCAAAATGCGCACCGCATATTCGCGCTTCAAACCGAAGCGCGGATGCATTAAGCGATTGGCCAGCTCACCCGAGTTCGTAAACAACAGCAAGCCTTCAGTATTCAAATCCAAGCGACCGACGCTCAGCCATTTACCAAACGGCAAACGCGGCAAACGGCGAAACACAGTCGGCCGATTTTGCGGATCGTCATACGTGACGATCTCGCCGGCTGGCTTGTGATACGCGATCACGCGAGCGCGTGGCTGCTGAATGCGCAGCTGCAAAAGCTTGCCCTGAATCTTGACTTCATCGCCCCACTGCACGCGCTGGCCCACATGCGCGTTTTGGCCGTTCACCGTGATGTGACCATCGGCAATCATGTCTTCCATCTCAAGGCGTGAGCCCAGGCCGGCTTGCGCTAAAACCTTGTGAAGCTTTGGCGAATCAGGCAGCGGCGGCAACACGCGCTTGGGCGGCAAGCGGCGCTCGCCTTCTTGCTCAGCATCGAATTGGCCAGAGACGATCTCGGAAAAATCGCGGGGCACGAAGGCTTCTGCTGTGGCTTCGGGCGCATCATCAGCGTGTTGCTGCTGCTCTTCGCTGCCATCGTTGATGGTGTGGTTATCGCTGTTGTCAGCATCGTTGTCGTCACGAGAATTTCTACGCGGCGCTTGGCGTTCAGCGCGTTTTGGTGCAGCAGTTTGCTCTGCTTGTTGCTCTACATGCGGCGCATCTTGCGCTGCATTTTGCAGCTCGGCAGGGGCAATCGTCTCTCCAGCTGCTGCTGCGCGATCTGCTTCCATTTGCGCCTTGGTGCGGCGCACGCGTTTTTTGGGCTCTGCGTCAATCGCGTCGCCCTGCGTTTGCGCTGCAACATCATCGCCAGCCAAGGCAGCATCTTCCTTCGGTCTACGAGCCGCTCTCTTTTTGGGAGCGCTTGGCGCAGTATCTACGACGGCTACATCATTTTTTTGCTCTAAATTCTCAGGAGTTTCGTTCATATCATTCATCGTCGTGTTCTGTATTCAGTGTTCGGGCAAATCAATTTGCGCTATTTGTGGTCGGTGTGTCTTGCATGCTGACATCAGCGTCTGCAAGAAGTGGTGTTGTAGATTCTTCGGTGGCTTGCGCTGCCTCTGTTGTTGCGTCTGGGTTTTCGGCAGCTTGCAGCCCCGAGTCCATACCAGGAAGAGGCATGTCCAAGCTCTCCAGCATCTTGACTTGCTGCTGCGGATCATCGAGTAGTGGCAATTTATCAAGCGAATCGAGGCCAAGATCGTCCAAAAACTGGCGCGTCGTGGCAAACAGCGCAGGCCGGCCCACGGTCTCGCGATGACCAATCGTCTCCACCCAGCCGCGATCTTCCAATTGCTTGATGATGAGCGAGTTGATCGTCACTCCGCGAATGTCTTCCATATCGCCGCGCGTGCAGGGCTGGCGGTAGGCAATGATCGCCAGCGTTTCCAGCGTGGCGCGAGTGTATTTGGGTGGCTTCTCAGGATTCAATCGATCCAAATACGTGCGCATCTCAGGCCGGCTTTGAAAGCGCCAGCCGCTGGCCACTTGCACGAGCTGCACGCCGCGCTGCGCCCAATCGAGTTGCAAATCTTGCAGCAAATCTTTGAGCGTGTCAGCGCCCAATTCGTCTGCAAACAGGGTGCGCAGCTCGGCCACTTTGAGGGGCTGGCTCGCGCAAATCAAAGCCGTCTCTAAGACGCGCTTTGCATCAAATGTGTTCATCTCAGGCAAGTTCCTAAAACGATGTGGTCAAAGAGC
>JAYSRZ010000216.1:0-4820 GCA_043720775.1 Variovorax sp.
GCTGGCATGGAAGCACATTCTGACCCGATGACGGCGTTTAAAGACACGGACTATGCCCTGCTGGTGGGCTCTCGCCCACGCGGCCCCGGCATGGAGCGCGCAGAACTCTTGTCAATCAACGGCGCGATTTTCACTGCACAAGGCAAGGCGCTCAATGCAGTAGCCAACCGCAATGTGCGCGTGCTCGTGGTGGGCAACCCCGCCAACACCAATGCCTACATCGCCATGAAGAGCGCCCCCGATCTGCCGCGCAAGAATTTCACCGCCATGCTGCGCTTGGATCACAATCGCGCCGCTTCGCAAATCGCTGCCAAGACGGGCAAGGCTGTCGGCGACATCCAAAAGCTCTGCGTCTGGGGCAACCACTCGCCCACGATGTATGCGGACTATCGCTTTGCAACCATTAACGGCGTTTCAGTTAAAGAAACCATCAACGATCAAGAGTGGAATGCCAACACTTTCTTGCCAACCGTAGGCAAACGCGGCGCAGCCATCATCGCAGCGCGCGGCCTGTCTTCAGCCGCCTCGGCAGCAAATGCAGCGATTGACCACATGCGCGATTGGGCGCTGGGCACGAATGGCAAATGGGTCACGATGGGCATCCCATCGAATGGCGAATACGGCATTCCGAAAGACGTGATGTTTGGCTTCCCCGTGACCTGCGAAGGCGGCGAATACAAGATTGTTGAAGGTTTGGCCATTGACGCATTCAGTCAAGAGCGCATTAACGTCACTTTGAAAGAACTGACCGACGAGCAAGCTGGCGTGGCGCATTTGGTTTGATAAAAACCCCGTTCGCCCTGAGATAGTTCGTTGGGTGCGCGGGACTTCGACAAGCTCAGTCCGAACGGTTCATTTCTCGCATCACCATGCACCCCCGCGAAGTACTCCTCGGCTCATCTACAGCTGCGTTTCAGCTTCCTGTGGTCGATCATTACTGCGGTGTGGAAGCGCGCATGAAGAAGTCTCTGGCCTTGCAAGCGGAGCTCATCGCAGAGTTTGGCGTTTGCGTGATGGATGTGACGCTCGATTGCGAAGATGGTGCGCCTGTAGGCAGTGAGGCTGAGCATGCAGAGATGGTGGTTGAATTGCTTCATGAGGCGAATCGCTCGGACCAGTCTCAACAGACCAAAGCCTTGCGCCGCGTAGGACTGCGCGTACACGATGTCAAGCATGAGAGTTTTAAAGGTGACTTACAAATCGTTTTGCAAAATGCTGGTAAGTTGCTCTCCTACATCATGGTGCCTAAGATCGAAAGCGTCGCCGATGTAGAAGCTGCGCTTGATTCGATCAACGAATATCGTGCAGTCGATATGCCTCTTCATGTTTTACTTGAATCATCCAAGGCCGTGAGTAACGCCTTTGAAATCGCAGCCCATCCCCGCGTGCAAAGCATCAGTTTTGGTTTGATGGATTTTGTGTCGAGCCACGGCGGGGCGATTCCTTCCCAAGCAATGAGCGCAGAGGGTCAGTTCACGCATCCTTTGGTCACCCGCGCAAAAATAGAAATAGCCGCTGCCTGCCATGCACATGGCAAAGTGCCTAGTCATTGCGTGGTGACGGAGTTTGCTGATGCTGCCAAGATCAGCGTGGCCGCAGAGCAAGCCAGCCAACAACTGGGCTACACCCGCATGTGGAGCATTCATCCTTCTCAAGTGCGCCTGATTCTTGAAGCCTTTACACCGAAGCCTCAAGAGATTGAAGACGCTATTCATATCGTAGCGCTTGGCGCAGGATGCGCTTGGGCTCCAGCCAGTTTTAAGGCTCAGTTACACGACAGAGCCAGTTACCGCTACTATTGGCAATTGCTGGAGCGCGCCTTTGCTACCGGACATCTCGCGCAGCGCAACATGCCGCCAGCCGTGGCGCAATTTTTTCATTAACTCAATCGACGAGACACTGCTATGAATTCCAACACCTTCAAGACCATCAGCATCCAACTCATCTGCTCGGCAGCGTTAGCCAGCCTAGCTTGGAGCGCCCAAGCGCAAACAGCCGCCAAGCCAGCAGCTAAAAAACAACCTGCCGCTCCAGCGGCGGCAGTGGTCATGCTCTCGCCTGAGCAGCGAGGCATCGCGCAGATCGTCACCACCGGGCGCATCAATTGTGGCGACGGCAAAGTTGTTACGATCACGCCTGACACAAAGATTGAAGGCGCTTTTGATCTGGTGTTTGCCGGCGTGAAATACGACGTCACACCCAAGCCCACGATCACAGGCGCTGTGCGTTTGGAAGATCCAAAAAGTGGCATCGTCTTCATGCAGTTGGCCAACAAATCGATGCTCTTCAACGAAAAACAAAGCCGCCGTTTGGCCGATGATTGCATCACGCCTGCACAGCAAGCCGTTGCCGATCAAATGCTGGCTCAGCCAACGGCTGGTGTGCTCGATACGCCAGCAAAATGAGCGTTAAAACATTCGCTAGAAACTATCTATTTGATAGCGCCTCACGCAGTATCTGCTTGATAAAACCCGAATTTTCTTTATAAATCACTCTTCTTTTCTCGACTGGAGCACACATCATGGCATCCGCCTTCCGCACCACCTACCAAGCCCACGTTGCCGAGCGCGCAGCGATTGGCATCAGCCCCTTGCCGCTCACGGCCAAGCAAACCGGCGAGCTCATTGAGCAACTGAAAAATCCGACGGCTGGCGAGGGCGCAGCTTTGGTCGAAATGATCGCGCATCGCGTGCCAGCGGGTGTGGATGATGCGGCGAAAGTCAAAGCCTCCTATCTCGCCGCAATCGCGTTAGGCAAAGAGCCTAGCAGCCTGATCTCCCGCGAGAAAGCGACTGAGTTACTCGGCACGATGCTTGGCGGCTACAACCTCACGCCGCTGATCGAATTGCTAGATGACGCAGCCTGTGGCGCGGTGGCAGCGCAGGGCTTGAAGAAAACCTTGCTCATGTTTGACCAATTCCATGACGTGAAAGAAAAAGCCGACAAAGGTAATGCGCACGCCAAAGCCGTGATACAAAGCTGGGCGGATGCCGAGTGGTTTACTTCGCGCCCAGAAGTGCCCCAGAGCATCAAGCTGATGATCTTCAAAGTGCCCGGCGAGACGAATACTGACGATCTCTCCCCTGCCCCTGATGCATGGAGCCGCCCCGATATTCCGCTGCATGCGCTCGCGATGCTGAAGAACAAGCGCGATGGCGCACCGTTCACGCCCGAGGAAGACGGCAAGCGCGGCCCTGTGAAGCTCATCAACGATTTGGTGGCCAAAGCTAAAGCGGCAGGCGCAGTGGTGGCCTATGTAGGCGACGTCGTCGGCACAGGCTCATCGCGCAAATCAGCAACAAACAGCGTGCTGTGGTGGACGGGTGACGACATTCCGTTCATCCCCAACAAGCGCAATGGCGGCGTTTGCCTCGGCTCAAAAATCGCGCCGATTTTCTACAACACCATGGAAGATTCCGGCTCGCTGCCGATTGAGCTCGATGTGAGCCAGATGAATCTCGGCGATGAAGTTGAGTTGCGCCCGTATGACGGCAAAGCCATCAAAGGCGGCCAAGTGATTGCTGAATTCAAAGTGAAAAGCGATGTGCTGTTTGATGAAGTGCGCGCCGGCGGCCGCATCCCGTTGATCATTGGCCGTGGCTTGACGGGCAAGGCGCGCGAAGCTTTAGGTCTTCCACCCTCCACTCTTTTCCGTTTGCCCACGCCACCCACATCGAAAGCCAAAGGCTTCACGCTCGCTCAGAAGAAGGTTGGCCGCGCGTGTGGTTTGCCTGAAGTGAACGGACAACAAAAGGGCGTATTGCCCGGCACATATTGCGAGCCGAAGATGACTTCAGTGGGCTCGCAAGATACCACCGGCCCGATGACGCGCGATGAACTGAAAGATCTCGCCTGCCTCGGCTTCTCCTCCGATCTCGTCATGCAATCCTTCTGCCACACAGCGGCTTACCCAAAGCCGGTGGACGTGAAGATGCACCACGAGCTGCCCAACTTCATCTCCAATCGCGGCGGCATCAGCTTGAAGCCCGGCGACGGCATCATTCACTCCTGGCTCAACCGCATGCTCCTGCCCGACACCGTGGGCACAGGCGGCGATAGCCACACCCGCTTTCCGATTGGCATCAGCTTCCCCGCAGGCTCGGGGCTGGTTGCCTTCGGCGCTGCCACAGGCGTGATGCCGCTGGACATGCCTGAGAGCGTCTTGGTGCGCTTCAAAGGCAAAATGCAACCCGGCGTCACGTTGCGCGATCTCGTGCATGCGATTCCGTTGTACGCCATCAAAGCTGGCCATCTCACAGTTGCCAAGACAGGCAAGATCAACATCTTCTCGGGTCGCATTTTGGAGATTGAAGGTTTGCCAGACCTCAAGGTCGAGCAAGCATTTGAACTCTCCGACGCATCCGCCGAGCGTTCAGCCGCAGGTTGCACGATTGCCCTCAACAAAGAGCCCATCATCGAATACATCAACAGCAATATCGTGCTGCTGAAAAACATGATCGCCCAAGGCTATGCAGATGCTCGCACCATTGCCCGCCGCATCAAGGAAATGGAAAAATGGCTCGCCAACCCCAATCTCCTGAAAGGCGATGCAGACGCAGAGTACGCCGCCGTGATTGAGATTGACCTCGCCGAGATCACCGAGCCTATCGTCTGCTGCCCCAATGACCCAGACGACGCAAAAACCTTGTCGGACGTCGCCGGTAACAAGATCGACGAAGTCTTCATCGGCAGCTGCATGACCAACATCGGCCACTTCCGCGCCGCCTCCAAACTCCTAGAAGGCAAGCGAGACATCCCCGTCAAACTCTGGATGGCGCCTCCTACGAAGATGGACGCGCAGCAATTGACGGAAGAAGGCC
>JAYSRZ010000217.1:0-4812 GCA_043720775.1 Variovorax sp.
ATTGCCACCGCTTGCGGATTGGCCACGCTCAAAGAAATTCAAAAGCCCGGCTTTTATGAAAATCTCGGGAAGCGCACGAGCGCGTTAGCTCAGGGCATGGGCGATGCTGCTAAGGCCGCTGGCGTCCCATACAGCGCAGACAGCGAAGGCGGCATGTTTGGCTTTTTCTTGCAACCTCAGCTTGCGCAAAACTACGCAGAGGCCGTCAAAACAGACACCGCCGTCTTCGCCAAATTCTTCCACGGCATGCTTGATCGCGGCATCTACTTCGCCCCCGCTTTGTACGAAGCCGGCTTCGTAAGCGCAGCGCACAGCGAAGCTGATTTGGAAGAAACGTTTGTGGCGGCTAAAGAGGTGTTTTCTACGCTAATTTAAAGCGATTTCGGCATGTAGCCGGCGCATTTATTGCGCGGAGTGCTATTTAATTTATAGCGAACGTCCGTTCGCCCTGTGGTTCGCCTGTCCTGAGCTTGTCGAAGGACAGAAGGGTTTTGGTATGCATCGGTTTAGCTCGACTTTTTGTACCAGCGGCCTACCATCGGGCATTTGCCTCAGACAATTTTTTGAAAACACACGCGATTTAGATTGTCTGTGTCCAACCCTCGCCCCGCGCGCCTTCCAAAAAATTTCTGATTCAAACACCCAATGGTCTCCGCAGGAGAGATCATGGGTAACGCTGAGAAAACGCGTTATTCCAAGCTGCAATTTTATTCAGGACTACTTTTTCAGTAGGCAGCCTAGTCAAAAAGTATGTAGGGCAAATCGGCTGCTCTACGTATTTTTTAACGTAATAGCTACAAATATTTCTTCTACATTTCCGCCAGTAATAACTATTCCTCGTCGTGTTTTGAAGCCTTGTAGGACACAACTCATTTTTCAATACGATGTGCAGTCTGATGCGCACCAACGTAGCGGAACTTCGCCTGACTGCATACATAGACTCGGGCTTTGTAGCGAGAAGCTTTGCTGGCATTGTGTAGTGCATATCGATGTATGTTGTATTGTGCAAACGATAACTTGTCTGCAAGTGGTGCCTGCTGAATCCTAAGCGACGCTAGCAGGCGGAGACCGTTGGGTGGTTGGATCGGAAATTTTTTTGGAAGGCGCGCGGGGAGAGGGTTAGTTTGCTGTTGACTCAATCGCGTGTGTTTTCAAATAAATTGTCCGAGACGACCGCCCGACGGTAGGCCGCTTGTACAACAGGTCGAGTTAAAAGGTTGCGTTCAAGCGATGTTTGCAAAAAGAAACTGAGTAGCATGCACCGAGAAAATTGGGGTCAGAGCCCAATTTCGGCTGTGCATTTTCTCCTCCGATGCCGCTACATTCCTGAATTGGGATCTGACCCCAGTTTTCTCTACCACTATTAATTCGATAGCGCTTCGCGCATGTTCTATGCCGGCTAACTGCCTAAAACGCTTAAAGAAACTAGCTCAAATGTTTACCAATCAAGCCCGCAATTTCAAACATCGTCACCGATGCTTTGCCGAAGACGGGCTCTAGCTTGGCGTCCGCAATGATCGTGCGCTTGTCTTTCGCGTCTTGCAGGTTTTGGGCTTTGATGTAATCCCAGAGTTTTTTGGTCACTTCGCCACGGCCGTATAAGCCGTCGCCGATCACTGCGGCTAGCGCTGCGCTAGGTTTCAACGTGCCAGCTCTTGGCGCGGCTTTTGCTTTTGGCGCCGCTGATTTAGCCGCGACTTTCTTCGCTGCAGGAGCTTTCTTAGCCGCTGCTTTTTTCGCAGCAGGAGTTTTTGCCGCTGCGGCTTTGCCGGCTACTTTTTTGGCAAACGGCGTTTTGCCTGCAGCGGTTTTGCGCGGTGGATATTTGCTATCTCGTGGCTCGAAGGCGAAGTTGACTTTGCCAGCCTCGGCATCCCACGAGAGGAAGGCTTTGAAGGCGCGGCGGGTGCGCATGCTGACGAATTTATCGAGCAGATCGGTTTTGCCGGTCTCCAAGAGCTTGGTCATTTGCTCGCGCTCAATCGGCTGCTGCAAGATGATTTGGCCGCTCTTGAAATCGCAGCTTGGTGTGGGCTGCTCAATCGTAGGCACGGATTTTGTGCACACGTAGCTCTTGCCGAAAGCTTTCACGGGGCTCTTACATTTGAGGCATTCGCCGAGGGAGATTTCGGCCGACAGATCGACGATTTCGCCAGTTTGCGCAGCGCGCGCTTCATCGCCGAAATCGAATTCGAGCTTCCAGTTTTGATCTTCCTCGCTGAATTTGATCACCATCTCTGCCGAGAAAGGCCAGCCGGCTTTGGAGCGGAAGCCCTCTAGCGGGCCGATGTGTTTGTTCGTGATGAATTGCTCAACTTCTTGTGGCTCAAACGTGCGGCCCGCAGGCGACTTGCCGAAGCTGAAACCGCAGCCTTCTTTTTGCGCTTCGCCATCCACGGGCGCTTTGACAGGCGCGCCCGGCACGCCCGTACACGTGTAGCGCCGATAGTTTTCTTTCACCACGCCGCCGCAATTGGGGCAGGGCGCTTTGAGTGTGGCGTAATCGCCGGGCACGGTGTCGCGGTCGTATTCTTTGGCTTTGCGCACGATCTTCTCGGTCATCGCGGCGATCTCGGCCATGAAATCAGCGCGCGAGAGCTTGCCTTTTTCCATGAGCGCGAGCTTGCTTTCCCATGCGCCAGTGAGCTCGGGCTTGGAGAGCTCTTCCACGCCAAGGCCGCGCAGCAGGGTCATGAGCTGAAAGGCTTTGGCCGTGGGAATCATCTCGCGGCCTTCGCGCAGCATGTATTTCTCATTCAGCAAACCTTCAATTGTGGCAGCGCGGGTGGCGGGTGTGCCGAGGCCTTTCTCGCCCAAGGCTTCGCGCAGTTCGTCGTCTTCCACGAAGCGGCCTGCGCCTTCCATCGCGCCTAGAAGCGTGGCTTCTGAGTAGCGCGCGGGTGGACGGGTTTTGAGGCCTTTGGCTTCTACCGATTCATTGCGCACCATCTCGCCAGGTTTGACGGCGATCAGCGTTTTGGAGTTTTCGCCTTCTTTTTTCTCCATCTCATCATCGGCTTCTTTGCCGTAGATGGCGAGCCAGCCCGGCTTCACCAGCACCTTGCCTTCGGATTTGAAATTGTGGTTGAGCGCGGTTGTGATGCGGGTGGTGATTTGGTATTCCGCACTTGGATAAAACACCGCCATGAAGCGGCGCACCACCAGCGTGTACAGCTTGAATTCAGCCTCGCTCAAATTGCTTGGCGATTGCAGCGTGGGGATGATCGCAAAGTGATCCGAGACTTTTGTGTTGTCAAAAATCTTCTTCGTGGGCTTGATGTAGTTGTTATTCAGCGCCATCGTGGCGTATTGCTCAAGATGCTTGTGGCCGCCGTCAGCGAGCATTTCAAACGTCTTTTTCACGACCGGCACATAGTCTTCTGGCAAGTAGCGCGAATCGGTTCGTGGATAGGTCAAAGCTTTGTGGCGTTCGTAAAGAGATTGCGCGAGTTGCAGCGTCGTCTTCGCAGAGAAGCCGAATTTGCCGTTGGCTTCGCGCTGTAAGCTGGTGAGGTCAAACAAGCCGGGGGAAGCTTGCGTAGAAGGCTTGGATTCTTCTGTGACGCTGGCTTGTTTGCTGCGCACGGCATCAGCGATCTCGCGAGCAGTTTCCTCATCCCAGATGCGATCCGCGCGGCGATCTGCATCTTCATCTTTTTTGAATTTCGGATCAAACCATTTGGCGGGATATTCGCCGGCCTCGGCCAAGAAGCTTGCGTGAATTTCCCAATAGTCGCGGGCGATGTGTTTGCGGATTTGCTCTTCGCGCTCCACCACCACGGCCAGAGTTGGCGTTTGCACACGGCCTACAGTGGTCAAGAAAAATCCGCCATCGCGCGAATTGAAAGCCGTCATCGCGCGCGTGCCATTGATGCCCACGAGCCAATCGGCCTCGCTGCGGCTGCGGGCAGCGTCAGCCAGCGGCCGCATGTCTTTATCTGAGCGAAGCACGTCAAAGCCATCGCGAATGGCCTGCGGCGTCATGCTTTGCAGCCACAGGCGCGTCACGGGTTTGCCTAAAGGGGTGTGTTTGCCAGCCTTATCAGAGCCGGCATATTGCTCAATCAGGCGGAAGATCAGCTCGCCTTCGCGGCCCGCGTCGCAAGCGTTGATCAGTGCATTCACATCCTTGCGCTTGGCCAGCTTGACGACGGCGTTCAAGCGCGTCTTGGTCTTGTCCACCGGCTTCAAATCAAAATGCGGCGGAATCACCGGCAAATTGGCAAAGCTCCATTTGCCGCGCTTGACGTCAAATTCCTCCGGCGCTTGGATTTCTACCAAGTGGCCCACGGCGGAGCTGACCACGTAGCCGTCGCTCTCAAAGTATTCGTCGTGCTTTTCAAACTTGCCTGCGGTAGGCGTGAGCGCGCGCACGATGTCTTGCGCAACAGATGGTTTTTCAGCAATGATCAGAGTCTTCATATAATCGGTTCCTCGCACACGCACACGCGCACACGCACAATTCCAAGATAACAAATTTTTGGCCACTTTGCCAAAATACTTTTTTCATGCCTGCAAAAAAATCCGCCGCGTCATCTTTGGCCTATACAAATCCGCCGCAAATCACAGACAGGTTGATCGAGGTGCGCGCCTCTGGCATTCATGGCAACGGCATGTATGCCTTGCGCGATATTCCTCAGGGCCAATACCTGATTGAATACCAAGGCCGCATCATCTCTTGGAAGGAAGCGCTGCGCCGCCATCCGCATGACCCAAGCCAGCCCAATCATACGTTTTACTTCTCGTTAGAAGATGGCCGCTGTATTGATGGCAACGACAGCGGCAACGATGCCCGTTGGATCAACCACGCTT
>JAYSRZ010000218.1:0-4786 GCA_043720775.1 Variovorax sp.
GGGCGCAGGAGGGCTCTGCGCTGGCGGCGCGGAATCCGCTCCCCCGCAAGCCACCATACCAATGCTGATCAAGGCGAGCAGGAGCAGCAAAAGCGTGACGCCCCGCCCGAGCATGTGGGCTGCACTGCGCACAGAAAATATTCGAGTCTCAGCTGTTTGTGTCATCCGGCGAAGATAAGGCCGTAACTCAAGCAAATTGAAGCCAAATGGCAATTGTGCAAACAAATGCATCACGCTCTCCTTTGAAGACCACTCAGATTTTTACAAAGCTTATCTGCTTTTCTATTCCACAGGCCAGCACGATGGCGACGCAGGGTTAAGACATCTCGATCAAAATCACCTCATGCGACGCAGACAACTTCTCGCCATAGCAGCCATAGCAACTTTGCCTCAGCTCAGCTTCGCGGATGATGCCGCTTGGGGCCAGCTCAAAAAACCGGGCACGATTGTGCTGTTTCGCCACGCGCTCGCGCCCGGCGGCGGCGATCCGCCTGGCTTCGTTGCGGGCGATTGCAGCACACAACGCAACTTGAGCGAGGAAGGCATCGCGCAAGCCAAGCGCATCGGGCAAACACTGCGCGAACGGGGCGTGAAAGTGCAAGCCGTATGGCATTCGCAGTGGTGCCGCACGACGGACACCGCTCGGCTTGCATTCCCAGAGCTTCAAGGCCATGCGATCAAGCCTGAGCCTGCCTTCAATTCGTTTTTTGCAGACCGTAGCACAGCGCCTGCGCAAACGGCTGCCGCGAAAGAGATGCTTTTGAAGTGGCGCGGCCCGGGTGTATTGATCGTTGTGACGCATCAGGTCAACATCACGCAGCTCACAGAAATCTTCCCGCAATCAGGTGAAGGCATCGTACTCGTGCGCTCCGGGCAGCAGCTTCGCGTGGCCGGGCGCATGGCGCCTTGATGCTCTGCCGCTTTGCTATTTTTAAGCCAAATCGGCATTTCACGCACGTAGGATCTGCGTGAGGTGCTATCTTTTTAATAGCTAATAAGAATTCTTCTACGCCGCACTGACAGAGACAATCGTCTTTGTCGCATCAAGATGGACGGCCTGAGCAGCAGACGCCAAGCTTGCAAGCAAAGGCTCAGCCTCGCGGTAGGCCGCGTCTTCGCGAGGCGTTACGTAGCCAATAGCCATGTGAAAGCGCAGCTTGTGCTCCTGCTTGAATCCCACTGCATTTTCGCTGCGCAGCACATTGGCCAACACTTTTGTTGCGATGCCATGCGCCTCCGGCTCGCTGATTGGGCTTTCAAGCAAGAGAGCAAATTGCGCCACATCAGTTCGGGCCAAAAGATCGCCTGGATTGATCGCGCCACGAATGCACGAAGCTGCCAACACCAAGGCACGCTCGGCGCTCTCGCGCCCGTGTTTCGATTCGATCGAATCAAAATTGGCAAGGTAGACGAGCAGCAATGCCACAGGCTCGCTGTTGCGCTGCGAGGCTTTGAGCGTTGGACTTAGTTTGCTCATCAAGGCTTGGCGCGTGTCCAGGCCTGTCAGAGGATCAATCTGCAACAAGCGCGTCACGCGGGTGGTCACGCTGCGCCTCTGCGAGACCCTGCGATGCAAACCATAAAACAAAATGATCACCTCGACAGCAGACGCTATGGGAATCGCGGCCTCTGTGAGCACGCTCGCAGAAATGATGCCGAAATTACGCATCAAGGCCACAACCAACGCCAACACCAAAGGTAGAAAACCCACCGCCACCCAACGCGAATCATGATCGCCTTGCCACAGCGCCCCCACGATCGCGCTGAACATCACGACCGTGTTGATCAGCACCGCCGCGCTGTAAGCCGAATATGCCCAGCCTGAGGGCTGCACAATGGTGAGCAATCCGGCGAGCGGAGACATCACCATCATCGAGAGCAAAGCGCGATCTAGCCAACGCGAAAAGCGCTTGGGCCGCGTCACCACACGAATAAACCAATCCGCAGCCACTGCTGTGAGCGATGAAAGCGCCGGCGACATCACAGTAGAAAACGGCCACTCAGGCCAAAGATACAGTGCAGAGATGCCGCTCACGGTAGCAATGGTCAGCGCCAGCAGCGCCACGTAAATCGCATAACTGGCAAAACCCATATCGCGATATACCAGCGCCCTGCTCAGCGCCAAGATCACCACCAACGCCGCCAAACCAAAATACATGCCGAGCACCAAATGCTCGTTTTGCCGAGCCGTGATGAAAGCGCTCTCGCTCATCACTAGCGGCTGCGTGGAATACAAGCCGCGCTCATGGCGCAATTGCAGCAAATAATCCACTGGCCTCATATGATCGTCGCTCAAGACAAATGAGGGATAGCGCCCGCGTTGCGCCCAGCCGCTCATCGGCAGCGTGTCGCCTCCACGTTGCTTGATCCATGCGCCGTCAGCACTTCGGTTATACAGCGTGGCCTCATCCAGCGTGGCCATCGGCAAGATCAAGCGCAAGCCCTGCTGGCGGTTTTGATTCGTCGCGCTGAAACGCAGCCACAGCGCACCATTCTTGATCGCAATTGGCTTATCAGCGCTGAAAGCTGCAAACTCTGCAGCCGCCATCTGCTCAATCTCATCCACCGTTTTTTTACCGCTGGCGTCTAAAAAGTACACCAGCGAAAGCTTCGGCTGAGACAGCGTTGAAGCCTGCGAATCCGAGCGCACCACTTGTGCGTCTACTTGGAAGGCTAGCAGCGCAAGCAAACCGAAGAGGCAGCGAAAAATGTGTGAACGTTGTCGACGTAACATTTGGTTAGTGTAGTGCGACAGCAATTTTTGAAAAGAGTAATAAAGTATTAATTCAAATCTATCTCAGCAACTTTTTTTCAAGCAAATCAGCTTGAGGATACGATGTAGTGTGCGCAAAGCGCTATGTTTTTAATAGTGAGATTATTTTGATGCCAGCAACATTGCAACTAGAAATCGCCAGCGATATCGTCTGCCCGTGGTGCTACATCGGCAAGCGCCGCTTAGAAAAAGCGCTCGCACTTTTCGCCGCAAATTATCCGGATCAGAGTGCGCCGCGCGTAAGCTGGCTCCCCTTCCAGCTCAACCCTGATTTGCCTCCCGAAGGCATGAGACGCGACGATTATTTGCAGCGCAAATTCGGTAGCGCTGACGGCGGCGGCATGTATGAACGCGTGAGCGCCGAGGGCAGAAAAGAAAGCCTTGATTTTGATTTCTCTGCAATCACGCGTCAGCCCAACACTTTGCGCGCCCACGCCTTGCTCGCCGCTGCTTTGAAAAGTGACGAAAGCGGCGCACTGCAAGCCAAGCTCAAAGAAGCTCTGATGAAAGCTTATTTCTGCGAAGGCGCAGACCTGACGCAAGAAGCAGTGCTGCTGCGAATTGCTGCAAACGCTGGCATGCCTTTAGATGCCGCGAATTTCGCGCTACACGACACTGCTGTGCATCAAGACATCGCAGCACAAGATGCAGAGCTGCGCCGCATCGGCATCAGTGGTGTGCCTTTCTTCATCATCAACCGCAGCATCAGCGTTGCGGGTGCGCAACCGTCTGATGCTTTGTTAGTGGCGTTTGAGCAGGCTTTAAATAAAAGTGCTTACATCACCTAATTTTTTGTTGCAAAATGCACATATCGCTTTATCCAAATGGGTGCTTCATGATGTTGTCTTTGTCTAGACGTTTTACAGTTATCTTGACTTCAGCTTTTCTTGGAGCAAGCTCTGGGTTTGCATCGGCTCAAGAAGCAGGCGTTACGGATAAAGAAATAATTTTGGGCGTTAATGTGTCGCTCAACGGAGGAAAAAATACGTATGGTTCAGCTGCTTTGCAAGGGATGAACATGTATTTTGATGCGGTCAACGCGGCAGGCGGCGTCAATGGCCGCAAGATTGTGCAACGCGTTTTAGACGACGAAGACAAAGCGGCTAATGCAGAAGCGAATGCGCGAAAACTCGTGCAGGGTGGTGCATTTATTCTGTTTAGCTCGATTGATGGCGGGCCATCCACAGCTGTGATGAAGGTGGCCAATGAGGTCAAAGTGCCATTTTTCGGCCCCTTAGCAGGCCCGCCTACTTTGCGCCAACCGCATCAAGACTTGGTGTTTCCCGTGCGCGCGGAGCACAAAGACGAGTTTCGCGCACTGATGACTTGGGGCAAACAGACGGGCTTGCGCACCGTGGGCTTCCTGCACGCAGACACCGATGTGGGGCGCATGCACCTTGTCAATGTGCGCAACATTAGCAAAGAATTGGGCTTAGAAGTCGTCCTTGCCCTGCCCTTCAAAGGCGATGTCAATGATGCGCAGATCGATGAAATGGCCAACAGCATTGTGACCAAGCAGCCATCTATGTTTATCAATCATGGCTCAGCTGGTCTGTATCAAAAGTTGATTACAAAAGCCAAAGGCGCAGGCTCTCGCAGCGTGTTTATGGGCGTGAATTCGGGCTCATCGCAAATCGCCAAAACGCTAGGGCCACTGGCGCAAGGCATGGTTTTTGCGCAAGTGGTGCCCAATCCATTTGAGCGTAAAACCAAACTCGTGCGCGATTATCAAGACGCAGCTCAAAAAACCACACCAAAAACCGAGCTCAGCTACGTTGGCTTGGAAGGCTATGTGACTGCCAAGGCGCTGGTGATGGCACTGCGAAAAACAGGCAAGCAACTCACTCGCACCAATTTGGTAAAGGCGCTACAAGACGGCCCATACGATCTCGGCGGCATGTCGGTGCGTTATGCGCCCGGCAACCATGAGGGCTCTCGCTTTGTGGATTTATCGATGGTCTCGCGCGATGGAAAATTCTTGTAGAAAGTCTGCTTGCGGCGCAAGCAAACAGC
>JAYSRZ010000219.1:0-1709 GCA_043720775.1 Variovorax sp.
CTTGCGCACTCCACAGCAAAAATACCGCCAGCAAACTGCTCGCAGCGATCACTTGCAATGCAAACATGCCCCAACCCTTAGACGGTGCATAAATCTTGCTGCGCAGCAGGCTCACCAGAAGCCACACCGCATTGAGCATCGCGCCAAGACCGATCGAGAGCGCAAGACCAGCATGCTGCATGCGGGGCACCAAAAACACATTCAAAACTTGCGTGAAGATCAAAACGACTACGGCGATCTTGACGGGCGTTTTGATATCTTGCCGCGCGTAGTAAGCTGGCGCGAGCACCTTGATCGCCACCAAGCCCAGCAGCCCTGAGCCATAGCCCATCAGCGCGAGCGCCACTTGGTTGACATCGCTTCCTTTAAACGCACCGTAGTGATAGAGCACAGCCACCAGTGGCGTTGCAAAACAGAGCAGAGCCACAGCTGCGGGCACAGCGAGGAGCACGACAAGGCGCAGCCCCCAATCGATCATGGCAGAGAATTTGTCGTTGTCGCCGCTGGCTTTTGCCGCAGCTAATTGAGGCATCAGCACGACTCCCAAAGCCACACCCAACATCGCGGTGGGAAACTCCATCAAGCGATCAGCAAAACTGAGCCAGCTGACCGAGCCGGTGGCCAAATGCGATGCAATCTGCGTGTTGATCAGCAGCGAGATCTGCGCCACGCTCACGCCCAGCAGCGCAGGCAGCATGAGGGTGAGTATGTTTTTGATAGCAGGCTGCGCAATATATGCAACGGCTAACCGGGGATTTAGCTTGAAACTTGGAATGAGATGAAGCTTTCTGAGCGCCAAAAGTTGAATGCCCAATTGCAGCATGCCGCCCAGCATCACGCCTGCAGCGAGCGAATAAATCGGCTCGATGCCGCGTAGTTTCAATTGCGGCGCAAGCAGCCAAGCTGCAGCAATCATCGCCACATTCAATAAGACGGGCGTAGCCGCTGGCACAGCAAATTTCTTCCACGTATTGAGCACGCTGGAGCACAACGCCACAAGCGACATGAAGGCGATGTAGGGAAACATCAAGCGCGTGAGCAATACCGAGATTTCAAACGCACGCGGCGTTTGCTGCAAGCCGCTGGCCATGGCCCACACCAAAAGTGGCGCAGCGGCAATGCCAATGATGGTGGTGACGATCAGCACCCAGAGCAATACCGTGCCCACTTGATCTACCAAGACTTTAGTGGCTTCTTCGCCATCGCGCTCTTTGCTTGCGGCGAGCACGGGTACGAAGGCTTGGCTGAACGCGCCTTCAGCAAACAAGCGACGCAGCAAATTCGGAATGCGAAAAGCCACGTTGAACGCATCCGTCACGGCAGACGCACCAAACATCGCCGCCATGATCAATTCGCGCACGAGCCCGGTGATGCGCGAGGCAAGCGTCCAAGCAGAGACGAGGGAGGCGGATTTGAAGAGAGACATTTCAGGCAGTGATTACCTCAAGTTTACCTGCGTGGAGCAATCCAGTAGCGCAAGGGCTGTGGATGCTTTCCTGCGAGACAATCGAAGGATGTTCAATGTCATCCTCATCCAACCCGAAATCCCGCCCAACACCGGCAACGTGATCCGCCTGTGTGCCAACACGGGCTGCAATCTGCATTTGATCGAGCCGCTGGGTTTCTCCATGGAAGACCGCTACATGCCTCGCGCATCACCGGGCTCGTGCGCGAATTGATCATGGCGGCGATGTTTGGTGCGTCTGCCG
>JAYSRZ010000220.1:0-1708 GCA_043720775.1 Variovorax sp.
GCGCGAGTGTCGCTGTGCCTAATAAAGCCAAGCCTGCAAGGCCAGCCGCTAACATTTTCAATCCAACTTTCATACATGTCTCCTCAGGTTAAAAAAAAACAGGCCAACCACAAACCTCATGCGCCCACGCCTGGATAGGGGCTCATGCGGGTGAAGTCAACAAATAAGTCAGCGGAGGCCACTTATTCATTGACTCCCTGTAAACGCGAAATTCACCTCTGGCGCAAGGCCACTCACAATGCGCGCAATGCTCTTGCCCGAGCCGCAGGCATGCGTCCAGCCCAGCGTGCCGTGGCCAGTGTTCATGAATAAGTTGCCGATCTTGCTTTTGCCGATGATCGGCACATTGCTCGGCGTGGCGGGGCGCAGGCCTGTCCAGTAACTCGCTTGCGACGCATCGCCTGCGCCGGGGAAGAGTTGCTCTACGCGGCGCACGATGGCCTCGCAGCGCACGCGGTTCAAGTCTCGGTCGTAGCCATTGAGCTCTGCTGTGCCCGCGATGCGCAATCTATCGCCCCTTATTTGCGAGGTGGGGTCACCATCTTTCGGCGTGAGGCGGGAGAACACCAGCTTGTATTCATCATCCGTCAAGCTCACCTGATGCGCCATGCTCGCATCTTTTACCGGCATCGTCACGGAGTAGCCTTTGGCCGGATAAATGGGCAAGTTGATGCCCAAGGGCGCGGCGTAAATCGGGCTGAGTGAACCCATCGCGAGCACGTAGCTGTCTGCACTCAGCTTTTGAAACCGCCCTTCGCCGTCAGTTGCTTCAATGTGGTCAATCTTCCCGCCAACACCCGACCCAGTAGCGCGCAAAGCCGTGATCGTGTGGCTCATGAAAAATTTCACGCCCGCCGCTTCGCACAGCTTGACCAATTCACGTGCAAACTGATTCGCGTCGCCCGATTCGTCTTCTGCGGTGTAGGTCGCGCCGGCGAGTGTGCCGCGCATATGGCGCAGCGCAGGCTCTAACTTAATCGCTTCCTCCGCACTGATCACCTGCCGCTCGCAGCCTAAAGCGCGCATCTGCTCGGCGGGCTTCAGAGCGCCTTCAAATTCTTTTTGCGAAGTGTAGAAATGCAAAATGCCCTGCGTGCGCTGGTCGTAATGCAGCCCCGTGCTCGCGCGCAGCTCTTGCAGCATTCTGCGGCTGTACGTGCCCAAGCGCACGATCTGCTCAATGTTGTACCGCGTGCGCGCGGGCGTGCATTCGCGCATGAATTGCAAGCCCCACATCCACTGCCGCATATCCGCCCGAATGCGAAACAGCAGCGGCGCATCTTCTTTGCCCAGCCATTGAAGCACTTTGAGCGGCGCACTCGGATTCGCCCAAGGCTCAGCATGGCTGACCGAGATTTGTCCGCCATTGGCAAAGCTGGTTTCAGCCGCAGGATTGGCCTGCCGATCCACCACGGTGACTTCGTGGCCCAATTGAGAAAGGTAATACGCGGAGCTCACACCGAGCAAGCCGCTGCCTAGAACGAGGACTTTCATTTTTAAGCCTTTTAAGGGGTTAGCCGGCATAGAATCTGCGCAGAGTGCTATTGAATTACTAGCGTTTGCGCTTCATCCCATTCCGCTTCTCAATCATTTCTAGACTAGGCGCGGCGACGAAGGCAGTGCTTTAGCACGGCTAGGAGTCGCAACGACGTATAGGAATGATTGAGAAACGGAATAAGCCATGCCGCTCCCCCTGTCCTTGATACCT
>JAYSRZ010000221.1:0-1707 GCA_043720775.1 Variovorax sp.
GATCTGGTGCAGCTTGTCGCGCTCTATCGTCATGTCGGGAATGGCTGCCATCAAGCCCGCGGTGTAGGGGTGCGCTGGGTGGTTGATCACCGCATGCACGGGGCCAATCTCTACAATGCGGCCTGCGTACATCACGGCCACACGGTCACAGGTTTCGGCTATCACGCCCATGTCGTGGGTGATCAGCATCACAGCTGCGCCGCGTGATTTGCAAATATTTTTCAGCAAGCTGATGATCTGCGCTTGGATAGACACGTCCAGCGCGGTAGTGGGCTCGTCGGCCACGATCAGTTGCGGCTCGGCGGCCAGCGCCAGTGCAATCACCACGCGCTGGCGCATGCCGCCAGAAAACTGGTGCGGGTAATGGTCTATGCGCTGCTCAGCCGCTGGTATGCCCGTGTCTTGCAGCAGGCTGATAGCGCGCGCCCTGGCCTCAGCCGCGTTCACTGGCAAGTGGGTTTGAATGGTCTCCATCAGCTGCCTGCCAATGCTGTACAACGGGTTCAGCGAGGTGAGTGGGTCTTGAAAAATCGCACCAATCTTGCGGCCTCTTATGTGGCGCATCTGCTCATAAGGCAAATTGTCAATGCGCTGGCCTTGCAGGCTGATCTGTCCGCTGGCAATGCGCCCCGGTGGCTCCAGCAAACCGATGATGGACGCGCCTGTCAGCGATTTACCCGCACCCGATTCACCCACTACCCCCAAAATTTCTCCGGGTGCAATGTCAAACGAAATACCGTCCAGTGCTCGCAGCGTACCGCGTCGGTTAGGAAACTCGACGACCATGTTTTTAACTTCTAAGAGTCTCATTTTTTTTGCAGCACAATGCCTTCGCTTTCCAACTGCATATAAATTTCTACAAACCGCTTACCCATAGTCCCGCCGAATTGACCAGCATCTTTTACAAGTGGTGCTATCAACTCAGGGAGTTCTTCCATAGTGACAGACAACGATTTTTTTCCTAGGTCACTTGTATGAAAAATTTTAAGCTGCTGCAGCTCTTGCAGCGAGAAGCGACGTACGTATAAATCAATGGTTGCGTCTTGAATTTTAGGCAGCGAGTCTTTCATCCATGCCTCAATGCCTTGTGCTGTAGCATCGCCATAAAGTTGAGAAACTCTGCTTAATTGCGCAGCCGTAAGATTTGGATTATCTCGTTTAATAGTTTCAGCCATTTGCTGGCGCATGGTAATTCCCGATTGCCGAAAAAAGTTAGGAAGCCTTGCATTTGCCTCTTGCGAAATCACTATGTCGCGCGCAATCTGCCTGCTCTCCACCAATGCTTCAGTTTGCGCAAAAATAGAAAAAGGAACGCTCATCAAACAAACTATAAAAAATAATTTATTCATACTAGCTCCTTTATGAATCATCTTAGCCTTGGGTTCATCGCATCACGCAGCCAATCGCCCAGCAAATTGACGCTCAGCGCGATCAGCACCAGCATCAAACCGGGGAACACGGTGATCCACCATTCGCCAGAAAATAAATAGTCATTGCCCACACGTATCAACGTGCCCAGCGAGGGCGATGTGGGTGGCGCGCCTACGCCCAGGAAGGATAGGGTTGCCTCGGTAATGATGGCGGTAGCTACCTGGATAGTGGCCAGCACCATCACTGGGCCCAGCACATTGGGCAGCACATGGCGGCGCATGATGCGCAAGGGTGGCACGCCCGTCACACGCGCAGCTTGCACGTATTCTTTGTTGC
>JAYSRZ010000222.1:0-4759 GCA_043720775.1 Variovorax sp.
AGCGGCCTGTTTCGCGCTCCATCATGACGCGTGCGCTGGTCACGGAGCCAAACGCGCCAAAGGACGTTTGCAAATCATTGTCACGCACGGTGTAGGGCAAGTTGCCCACGTACAGTCGATTACCCATCTTGTCTTCACCTATCAATGCCGGCGCTAAAAGTAGCGCTCGGCGTCAACTCAACCAATAAAAAAGCGACGCAAACCTGAGCTGCATAAAATGACTTGCCTGTGTTTGATCACCCAACCTTTGAGCAAATACTTTTCTTTTCGGTTGCCCTAAAGCGCAAAACATTCACACGTTTGGGATTATGTGCTAGTTTCAAAAAACGTCAAATTTTTAGCATCAAAGCGCAAACGCGCTTTGAAAAACACATCACAGAGAGTTTTTTTGTGACATCTGCACCACGCATCGTGAGCCTCGTGCCCAGCATTACTGAGCTTTTGGTGGATCTGGGTTTGCGCCAGTTTGTCGTCGGGCGAACGGGTTTTTGTATTCATCCGGTGGGTGTCGTGCGACAAATTGCAAAAGTCGGCGGTACGAAAGATGTGAATCTGAAAAAGATCAAGCAGCTTGAGGCCACGCACGTGATCGTGAATGTCGATGAAAACACCCTGGCCACGGTGCAGGCTTTGCGCGAATTTGTGCCGCATGTGATCGTGACGCATCCTCAAACGCCGCTGGACAATATCGCGTTGATTGATCAGCTTTTGTGCGAAGTTGCTATGAATTCAGAAGCGCTCTGCGCAATGAATACGGCGGCCAATCAGTTAAAAATACAAATAAATGCGGGCTTGAATGAACTTGAATCGCGCTCAAAACGTAACGAGCGTGTGCTCTATCTGATTTGGCGTGATCCGTGGATGACGGTGGCCAGGGACACCTATATCAGCCGCATGCTGGCATTGATTGGTTGGCAGACATGGCCTGAACTGGAGGGTGGCAATGGCGTCGAGACGGCAGGCGCTTTGCGCTATCCAAAGCTGACCGGTGATGAGCCTTGGCTGCAAGATGTACAGCGCGTTTTGCTCTCCAGCGAGCCGTATCGTTTTAATAAAAGCCACGTGGCAGAGCTCAAAGCCTGGTTGCCGCAGGCCAAGGTGCAGCTGGTTGATGGCGAAATGCTCAGCTGGTATGGCAGCCGCGCAGTGAAAGGCTTGGCTTATTTGGCCGAGCTTGCGGGCTCCGAGCTTGCGGGCTGTGAGCTTGCGGGCTGTGAGCTTGCGTCCGACGTTTCATCACCCGAATAATTGCGCCACTGGTGCATCGCGCTTTTCATCGTGAGGAATTGGCTCTCAAAACCGGGGCAAGCTTTGCAAATAGCCATGTGCAGGCGCAGCTCAGCCGTCTCTCTCAAACTGAGATCACGGTCTTGCATAGCCACCACCATGTGGGCGACTTCTTTGCAGGTGCGGCGAAGGGGGTAATCCATTGCTTTAAGCGGTTGTGGGCTCGGCAGTCAAGCCAAACCAATTGAGTTGCAAGCACTCGCGTAATTTCAAGCGAGCGCGGTGCAGTTGTACATAGAGATTAGTAGAAGTGATGCTGAGAGTCTTACACACTTCGTCGGCATCGAGCTCTAGCCATTCACGCATCAAGAAAAGCCTGCCCTGTACGGGCGGTAGCTTGGTCAGGCAAGCATCCATCACGGCCATGAATTGCCGCTGTGAGAGGTCTTGATCGGGGTTGCCCCAGTTGGCAGGGCGCTCAGAGAAGTGGCCATCTTGCTTGAAGCCAATGGCATCCAGCATGTCGCCTTCGCTCATATCGTCATCAGCTGCGCCGCGCATATCGGCCACATTGGGCTCACGCAAATTAGCCCGCAGAGTATCCACCACTTTGTGCTTTAAAACGCCCACCAGCCAAGTACGCAGCGCAGCGCGACCTGCAAAGGCTTGGGGCTTGGCAATAGCCGCGAGCAGCGTGTCAGACACGGCATCTTCGGCCCAAGCTTCGTTGCGCAATTGCAGGCGCGCGAATTTCAAAAGATAAATGCGCTGTTCAGCAACATCGGTTTCAAAGCTCATGAGAAGGCTCCTTTTGGCGTAGACAGGCAAGTTTTTTTCATTTTGAGCGGCACAAGCATGACGCGTACAGATGTATACGCAACACTAGGAGCTATCGGATGCCAAGAAGTTTCTGCCGTCCGTTCATCGTATTCATCTTTCTGAGCTTAGCCTGAGCATCTCTCATACGCAAACGCCTGATTTCGATCTCAGCGTTTGGCTGATTGCAAGCGTTCAATCAGGCTTGGCCTGGCTGGAAGGCAGTTCGCGATAAGTCTGCATCGCAAGCAATAGATCGGCCCACGATTTGGCTTTCTCGGGCAAGTTGCGAAGCAAATAGGCGGGGTGATATGTCACGATCACTGGGGCTTGGAAATTCGGATGATTGAGCTTATGGACTTTGCCGCGCAATTTGCCCACTGGCTCGTTGCTGCCTGTGACGGTGGAGATGGCAAATTTGCCCATGGCCAAAATCATCTTCGGGCGCAGCAGCTCGATTTGCCGCGCGAGATAGGGTTCGCATGTGGCGATTTCTGCAGCCGTCGGATTGCGGTTATCGGGAGGGCGGCATTTGATGACGTTGGCGATGTACACGCTTTCACTTCTTGAGAGGCCTTTACCGTCTTGGCCTACCTTCATTGCCGCCAGCATGTTATCGAGCAGCTTGCCCGATTGGCCGACGAAGGGCTCGCCTTGCTTGTCTTCATTCTCACCGGGCGCCTCACCCACGATCAGCCAATTCACCTGCGGGGCTTGGCCGACGCCGAAGACGGTGTTGTTGCGTGATTCACACAAGGCGCAGGCGCGGCAGCTCGATACGGCCGTTTGCAGCGCGGCCCAATCCATTTGCGCAATGCCTTCGGGGCGGGGCGCGAACGAAGTCTCGTTGCTGGAGACGGTTTGGGGTATTGCATCAGCAGGCGCACGAGTTGCTATGCTTTTAATAGTTGCTTGCTCAGTAGGGGCGGCGGCTACAGGTTTTTTCTCTTTTGAATCTTCTTGCGCAACAGACGCTGCGGGTGCATGAAGGGCCTGTATCGCAGCAGGCGCTTGCGGCGCATCGGGCAGCCAAGTTTTGATGCCCATGGCTTCCAACATGCTGCGCTGGCGTTCATCGAGGGCGAAGTCAAATGCGGTGTCTTGGCTCATGGTGGATCATTTAAATCGCAAGATTCATCACGATGGCGTCTTCGCGTTGCGCGCCATCCATTGGGTAGTAAGCCTTGCGCACACTCACGCGCCGAAAGCCGTATTGCTCATATACAGCGATGGCGCGCGTATTGCTGATGCGCACTTCAAGCCAGAGCCAATGCCCGTGGTTGACCTGCGTCCAAGCGTGTAGATCATCAAGCATCACGCGCGCCCATCCTTGGCGCTGGTATTCGGGAGCCACTGTGATGTTGAGCAGATGCACTTCGCCTGCGCCGGGCATGGCGATGTAGTAGCCCAGCAAAGCGCCCATCCCGCCGCGCAGCACTCGGCAGACCTGGCCTTTGTCGATACTGTCTTGGATATTGCCCTGGCTCCAGGGCCAAGTGTAGGCCGCTGTCTCTGCTTCCATCACTTCGGGCAAATCACCCGCGCACATGTCTTCTAGGCTGGCCTCTTGCGGCAAGAGGCTGGCGTAGGCTGAGGGAAGGATGGATGCTGGGACGCTCATGACTTGGTATTTTGAGCCTCGCGCTCAAGCGTGGTCAAGGCCACTTTGTCGCGGATGTAAAGCGGCAAAGCCAACTCAGCATCCACGAGGCCGCCAGCGGCGATCAAAGCAGGTGCGAGTTGCAGCAAGGCTCTTGCAGTGGGTAGGCAATAGATGTATGGCAAAGCAAGCGCTTGCTCGCTCAGATGCGCATCCAGCGCAGGGCGAATGTTGCCAGCGAGCAAGCTAGGCGTTGAATCTACATTTTCTAAGAGATTTTGAGGCTTTTTAAGCAATTCGCCGGCATAGAACCTGCGCGGAGCGCTACCAAATTCATAGTAATCACAATATACCTCGCCCATGCGTGCGTCCAACGCGACAAGGATGCGTTTTGGTTCCTCGGCGAGAATTCGAGAGGCATCCAAGCCGCGCTCACTTGCCAACATACGAGCCTCTTGCGCCACGATCAGCAGCGTATCGACTGGCAACACTTTGACGTTCGCACCAAAGGCCAGCCCTTGAACCACCGAGCAAGCCGTGCGCAGCCCGGTGAATGAGCCGGGGCCTCGGCCAAACACGATGGCATCGAGCTGCGCGTATTGCAAACTGGCTTGCTTCATCAGCGCTTCAATCGCGGGAATGAGCGTGCTAGATGCCTGCGCTCCTCCGGCGCTGGTGTGCGCAAACACCGCATCACCATGCTGCACAGCGATGCTCATCGTGTCAGTTGAGGTATCGAGCGCGAGCAGTTTCATGCTTTGACGGCGTTCGCTGGCGCAATGGGTGTTGAAGAAGCTCTCACGCCGACCACGATACCCAGCGTCACAAGAGCCAAGCCAGCGATCAAATTCCAGCCCAGCGGCTCGCCCAGAAAAATCACAGCACCGAGTGCTGAGAGGCCGGGCACGAGCGCCGTGAGCATGGTGCTGCGCACCGGGCCAAAGTAGCGAATCATTTGCGTGAAGGCAATGCCCGAGATGACAACTGAGCCCATGCCTTGATAGAAGGTTTGGAAGGCGATTTCCCAAAGCGGCGCGGTGCTCAGCTTGCTGGCGACTGCGCCCAAGCCCACGAGCAACGCATAGAGCGGCACATATGAAATCACACAAAACACGA
>JAYSRZ010000223.1:0-4754 GCA_043720775.1 Variovorax sp.
CGAACACTCTGTGCTGATCCGTTCACAGTGGATGCTCTGTATAAAACTTGCCGCCATGAAACAACAAGGGAGAACGCGTTGCATCGTGTTGACAAGCCATGACCTCGCCTACCAAGATCACATGATCACCCTCAGGATATTGGCTTTTGCTCTTGCATTCAAACACAGCCGCGCAACCTTCAAGAATTGGCACACCACCTGCACCTTCGCGCAGTGCGACACCCGCAAACCGATCTTCCGCCTTGCTCGCAAAGCGTTCCGCCAAGTATTGTTGCTCCACCGCGAGCACGTGTATGGCGTAATGCTTGGTTTGAAGAAAAGCCTGCAAAGAACCAGATTTGAGCCCCAAGCTCCACAGTACGAGCGGTGGAGACAGCGAGACCGAGTTGAACGAATTAGCAGTCAACCCGATCAGGGTGCCATCAGCCGAGCGCATTGTGATGATCGTCACGCCGGTGGCAAACAGACCGAGAGCGGAGCGCAGCGCCTGCGGTGTAAGTGATATTGTTTGAACCATAAAATCTAACTGTTCGCGCGTTTTTTCAGCCAGCGCATCAAGCCACCAATATAAGGCAGCTTTTCGTACAACTCCTCAGCCGCATCCCAATAATCGCGATGAGAAAAAATCTTCCCATCCGCAGTAAAGTGCAAATGCGAGCAACCGCGCACCGTTTGCATCGTCACGGTATCAAAGCGCTTGAAGCGAAATCTGAAATCCCACACGATGAAGCACTGCTCGCCTTGTGTCACGGTACTCATCACGACAAAATGCGGCTCATGCAAGGCGACATACATGTGGCTGAAAATGCGCTGCACTTCACTTAAACCGCGCGCTTCGTTGAATGGATCTTTGAAATAGGTGTTCGGCGCGTAGAACTCACCCATGCGCTGGACAGCTGCAGGCTGCAAGCTTTCAAAAAAATCCACGATGCGCTGCACGCGCGGATCACTTGCTATATGCGCCATCATTAGAGCCCAGTGAACTGACGTGCCATTTTGAAATACACGCTGTAGGGCGCGCTGCGCATAAATTTAAGCCAGCTTGTAAAGCGCTTGGGGAAATGCATTTCGAATTTGCCTGACTCCCAGCCCGCTATGATTTCAGTAGCGGCTTGCGCAGGTTTGATGATGGCAGGCATATGAAAAGTGTTCTGCGAGGTGAGTGGCGTCTCGACAAAACCGGGGTTGATGATGCTTACGCCGAGGCCTTCATCATGAAGATCAATGTAGAGCGCCTCCGCCATGTTGATCATGGCAGCTTTGGTCGGCCCATAGGCCAGTGATTTCGGCAAGCCGCGAAAGCCAGCGACGCTCGATACATAACTCAAATGCCCCTTTTTGGCAGCGAGCATCGCGGGGAGTACAGCTTCAGTCACGTATACCGCCCCCAAATAATTCACATTCATATGCTGCGCCATCACAGCGCTCTGCATCTCTTGTGCCCGCAGCGGTTGATAAATGCCCGCGCAATACATCACCAGATCCAAGCCACCCTCGCCCAGCAGTTGCGCCGCCACCGCCTTGACGCGAACTTCATCTGTCGCATCAAGTTGAATGGTTTGCAAGTCCGCGCATTGCGCTGCGAGCTCGGCCAAAGGCCCTGTGCTTCGCGCCGACACAATCACCCTCGCTCCTTGCGCATGGAGCGCTTCAGCCGTGGCACGGCCTATGCCTGTTGACGCGCCGACCAGCCAAATGCGTTTGCCACGCCATGCGGTGATTTTGGGGTTTAGGCTCATGACGGCTTCTTTGCTATGTTTGATTTGACGGGCACGGAGAGCCAACAAGAATTTGACAAAGCTTAAATCTTCTTCGAAAACGTGACGACCAGCTCGCCCAGCGTCACGCCGAATTTGCTCATGGTGGCTTTGTTGATCACGACTTGGTTGTCCATCTGGTACATCCAATCGTCGAATTGCACTTCATAGACCTTAGCGTCCACCGGCAGCGCGAGTGTATAGCCCCAGCGGAAAGCGTTACCGCGTTGCTCGCCAAAGCCTGTGCCCACCACATCATCTGCTTTGCCTTCGTAGCGCACGATGCCATCACTGCCTGCGATGCGCTTCATGCGCCAAATGCGTTTTTCTTTTTTTCCGTCGCTGTAGACGAAATCTTCATCAAGAATGCCTTCTTCTCCATTCCACGAGCAATTCATGGTGACGATGAAACGGCGAGCCACTTTGCCATCGCGGTCCGTGAAAATACCCCAGCCATCGACGCGGCCATTGAAGTAGGCCTTGAGATCGAACACAGGTTTTTCCGCAGCGTAGTCGGCCGCCTGTGGGCGTGTGCCGCAGCCCGTGATCGCCAGAGTAGCAGCTGCGCCGCCGGCTGCGAGTAAAAAACGTCGTGAAGACAAGTAAGACATCATCAACTCCTTTTCAGTCAAATTTTTGGCCTTTAGCAGCCATAAACAATGCACCAGACGCTATCAATTTGAGAGCGCATGGCAACACACAATAAGCAATCACCAAGGCTTGCAACGCCTGCGGGCTGCGGGCGCCCGGCGTGTAGCCGAACACATCGAGCAATGGAAGCGCTAGGCCAGCTGCTAGCGCCATATTGAGTTTGGTCGCAAAATTCCACCAACCGTAATATGCGCCTTCGTGACGACCTTGATCACCTTGCATGGAAATTGCCCCTGTCAGCAACGCACTGGGGAATGCCAAATCTGCACCGAGCGCCACGCCAGACAGCGCACACACTGCCGCATACGCCCACACATCGCCAGCGCCCAAAGTCGCCGCCCAGATAAACACAAGAATAGAAAGCACCATGCTGGCCAGCCAGCCCCAAGCCAAGCCGATGCGCTTAACGGCTTGCATCCAGAGAGGAATAGCCAGTGCGCCTGCGATGAAATACGCACCGAGAAACAACGCTTCCAAATTCTTCGGCGCTTGCAGCAGATCTTGCACAAAGAAAAGCACCAAGGTGGCTGGCACAGCACTGGCAATACCATTCAAAACGAAAATGAGCATCAAAGCGCGAAAGCGAGAGTTTTGCCAAGGCCGCATCAAATCTTGTTTGCCGTGAGCCAGTTCGACACTTTGAAGCACAGCTGGCCTCGGCGCACGAGACAATGCCCATAAGCCAATAGCAAGCAGTGCACAAAACGCTACCACCATCGTGGGCAGCCCCGCCACAATCGGCAGCGTCGACGCCAGCAATACGCCGATCAAGCCCGGCGCTTCTCGCCATGCCGCCACACGCGCACGAAACGGTGCGTCACCACCCAGCCGTGCCCCCCAGCTTTGGTGCGTCACGCTCACAAAGCTGTAGGCTGCATAAGTCACGATCAACGCAACTGTGACCCAAGCCAACAAATTGTTGCCACGCACCGGCGGGAAGAACAATGTCGCAAAACCTAGCGCGAGCATCACCGCTGCTGCGCAAGCCACGCTCAAAGTTGCGTTGACCGAGCGCCCAAACAAACGATCAGCCCAGCCGCCTAGCGCCGGATCAATCACCGCATCAAACATTCGCGCGCCGAGCAAGATCGCACCCAACGTGGATAAGCCCACACCGAATTCACGTGCATAAAAGTTGGGCAACAACACATACAACGGCAGGGCCACAAACGCCAAAGCAATGCCTAAAGCGCCATAACTCATGCCCTGACGCACCGACCAAACGGCTGAATCTGGCAGGGTCAAATTCTGGCTCACTTTGTTTTGCTCTCATTGGTTGCTAAGCCCAGTAATTGCTTGCGCATTTTTGGCTCACTGGTGTTGGGGCTGAGCCAAATGCCAAAAAACAAGCGTGTGAATTCTTCATCTCGCACTTCACCAATAGTCTTGCCGTTGAGCGTAAAGCTGGCTGTGCCGTCTGGTTTGTGGAAGCCAATGAGTTCATCGCCTTTCTTCACATCGGGAAAGGTCTTTTTCATATTGTCGAGCCATCTTGCAGCTTTTTCATCGCTGATCGCTCCCAGGCGGCGCATCTCAATAAGTGATCGCTCGGCGATCATCGCGCCCTTAAAGCTACGCAGGTAACGCAGCTCAAGCGCGAAGGGCTCAGCAGCGTAGTTAGCCACTGCAAAGCCGTCCGATGCCCACAGCTTGACATCATAGATATTGAAGCCGTACACGGTAAGCCGCGCTTGGCCAAACTGACGCGCTGTGCTCAAACTTTGCGCCACAGGAGTGGGCGCAGTAGAAGCATTTGCATACGAAAAAAAGCCTGTACTAGGCATAAAACCTGCGTAGAGTGCTATTAAAATAGTAGTATTCTTCAGTGACAACAGGTATTTGCGCATGGCTATCGTCCTCAAGGTTTAAGTAATGTGAACTGCATCACATCAATGTTTTGCTCTTCAAAGGCGGCCTCGCAATAGGCGAGATAAAACTCCCAAGTCCGCATGAACTTTTCGTCAAATCCAAGCGGCAAAATCTCTGCTCGCTTGCGCAAAAACTCTGCACGCCAGCGTCGGCAGGTCTCAGCATAATCTTTACCGAATGCAAACTGATCCACTAATTTCAAGCCCGCCGCTTCAGCAGCTTTTTTAAATTCACTCGGGCTGGGCAAGCAGCCGCCCGGAAAGATGTATTGCTGAATGAAATCGGTTGATTTCACATAACGCTCAAACAGCGCGTCATCAATCGTGATCGCTTGAATGCACGCATGCCCACCGCTTTTCAGTAGCCGAGCCACGGTAGAAAAATACTCTGCCCAATACTCGCGGCCTACAGCTTCGACCATTTCAATCGAGCAAATGGCATCGAAGGGCTGGTCTTGTATATCGCGATAATCTTGCA
>JAYSRZ010000224.1:0-1696 GCA_043720775.1 Variovorax sp.
ATGTGACGGAGAACATCATTCATTTGGTGCTCGCAAAAATTCCTGATGAGAACGGCAAACTGGTTGTAGGAACGCGCGGGATTTCGCTGTTTATTGTGCCGAAAAAGATGGTGAACGGGCAGGGCGAATTGACGGGGCAGCGCAATGATGTGACGCTGGCTGGCCTGAACCATAAGCTGGGTTGGGCGGGTACGCCAAATACTTTGCTGAACTTTGGTGAAGGCAAGTTCAAGCCAGATGGCAAAAGTGGAGCAGTGGGCTACCTGGTCGGCAAGCCTGGCGAAGGCTTGAAGGGCATGTTCCACATGATGAATGAGGCGCGGATTGGCATTGGGATGGCAGCGACTTCCTTGGGGCTGGCAGGCTATTACGCTTCTCTCGACTATGCAAAGGTGCGCACGCAGGGAAGACCGATTGCGTCCCCACCCGTTCGCCCTGAGCCGCCTGTCCTGAGCTCCGTCGAAGGGGTCGAAGGGCAGGGGGCTTCGACATCAGAGCGAACGGTGGTGGGCGCTGTCAAAAATTCCAATCATCCGCAAGTCAGATTGATCGAACACGCTGACATCAAGCGCATGCTGCTGGCGCAAAAGAGTATTTGTGAAGGCGCTTTGGCTTTGCAGTTGTATTGCGCCAAATTAGTGGACGACAAAGCCACAGGCGATGAGGCTACTTCGCAAGAGGCCGCGCTGCTGCTAGAAATGCTCACGCCGATCTCCAAGAGTTGGCCGAGTGAAAACTGCTTGGAGGCGAATTCTCTGGCGATTCAAATCCACGGCGGCTACGGCTACACGCGCGATTTCCCAGTTGAGCAATACTGGCGCGATCAGCGGCTGAACATGATCCACGAAGGCACGCATGCGATCCAGGCGCTGGATTTGCTAGGACGAAAGGTGGTGATGGACGGGGGTAAAGGTTTGCAATTGCTGGCTTCCAAGATCAACGCGACGATTGAAAAAGCGATGCAAATTCCTGAACTTGCAAGCCAAGGCAACGAGCTTGCCGGCGCACTCAAAAAAATCGGCAACGCCACCAAAGCCGCTTGGAGCACAGGCCAGCCGCAAGAGGCGCTGGCCAACGCCGTGCCCTACATGCAAGCTTTTGGCCATGTGGTGTTAGCATGGGTATGGTTGGATGTGGTGCTCGCATTGCCAGCTGCTCCTAAATCAGGAGCGCTTCACGCAGGATTGGCGGGTGCAAACCAGTATTTTTATCGTTATGAATTGCCAAAAATCGACGCATGGCTCGCCGTGGTCTCAAGCCGAGACATGACTTGCGCGGATATGGCAGAGGACGCTTTTTGAAAATCAAATCCAGCCATGAAGGCCGCACCGACATCATTATTTGGGTATGTATCTACGGCGGTTTGTTGAGCATTGTGGCCAGCTTTGTGCTCACAGACGTCAGCCCAGCGCTTGCTTGGGTTTTAGGCATCGGTGGCAGCTTGGTGACAGCGCTTGGCGTGATCTTGATTTACATTCGTAGCCGGCCACAATAATTTCGCCGCTTCCAATTGCGGCGATCCAGCATAGGAGATTCACCGCATGACGCATCGCCCGATTCAACAACTTTTTGATCTCAAAGGCAAAACCGCACTCGTTACTGGCGGCTCGCGCGGCCTCGGGCTTCAGATGGCTTTTGCGCTTGGCGAAGCAGGCGCGAAGATCATGCTCTCATCGCGCAAAGCCGCCGATTTAGA
>JAYSRZ010000225.1:0-1692 GCA_043720775.1 Variovorax sp.
TATCGCCATGCAGCGCGGCCAGCGGGCATTCGAGCGCATCGGCCACCTGTTGCAAGATCAAAATCGACGCATTGCCTACGCCATATTCCAAATTGGCCAGATGCCGCTCGGAGACATCTGCACTTGCCGCCAGCGCCTTGCGCGTCAGACCCCGGCGCGCGCGCTGGCTGCGAACACGTTCGCCCAAGGCCACCAGAAAAGGGTTTTTTGCCTCTTCGGCCTCACCACTCGACTCCGAAACATGCAATATATTGCTTGACATCTGCTATTTTCACCATTTATAGTGCGATCTGAACTATTGTGCATCAGACCAGATGCTATATCAAACAAAGATTCGAGGAGACAATTATGGGTATTTCAACGCCTGCATCCGTTTTAGCCCCAGTGATAGCGCCCCCGGCATCATTCAATTTTGCAGCGCATTTGATAGCGGCCAATGCACAGCGCCCGGCAAAAACTGCCCTGATCGATGATTCGGGCAGTTTGAGCTACGGCGAGCTGGCCAGCCAGATTCAGCGCTGCGCTACCAGCCTACAAGAGTCTGGCCTTCGGCGAGAAGAGCGCGTGCTGTTGCTGATGCACGATTGCACAGATTGGGTTGTCTCCTTCCTCGGATGCTTGTATGCGGGCGTCAATCCGGTGGCAGTCAATACGCTGCTCACGCCAGAAGATTACGCCTACATGCTGCAACACAGCCGAGCCCAAGCGGCCTTGGTCTCTGGCGCATTGCTGAGTGCGCTGCAAGGCGGCATGCAAATCGCATCAACAAATGGCGGGCATGAAATCAAGGCGATTTACGTCTCACGCGCAGCGGCGGATCTGCCGGTGAGTTACACGGCTTGGAACAAACTGCTTGATGCAGCGCCGGCCAGCGAGCCCTGCCCCACACACGCAGATGAAGCCGCCTTCTGGCTCTATTCCAGCGGCTCCACAGGCCGCCCCAAAGGCACGGCGCATACCCATGCCAATGCTTTTTACACAGCCGAGCTCTATGGCAAAGGCGTGTTGCAAATCAAAGAAAGCGACGTATGCTTCTCCGCTGCAAAATTGTTTTTCGCTTATGGCTTGGGCAATGGATTGAGCTTTCCGCTCGCCGTCGGTGCGACTGCGATCCTCATGGCTGAGAGGCCAACACCCGATGCCGTTTTTTCAAGATGGAAAGGGTCAAAAGAGCATGTAGCCGGCGTAGAACATGCGCAGCCCACTGTCTTTTTCGGAGCACCCACGGGCTTCGCCGGCATGCTCGCTGCACCCAATCTTCCGGCCAAAAACGAGGTGGCTCTGCGCATGTGTTCCAGCGCTGGCGAGGCGCTGCCCGCCGAGCTTGGCCATAAATTCAAAGCCCATTTCGGGATCGATATCATCGACGGCATCGGATCCACTGAGATGCTGCACATCTTCCTGTCTAACCAACCCGGCAAGGTGCGCTATGGCACCACGGGCTGGCCTGTGCCCGGTTATGAGATTGAGCTACGCGGAGAAAACGGAGGCGCTGTGCCCGATGGCGAGCCTGGCGATCTTTACATCAAAGGCCCGAGCGCCGCGCTCATGTATTGGCAAAACCGAGAAAAATCCCGCGACACTTTCCAAGGCGCGTGGACGAAAAGCGGCGATAAATACGTCAAAAACGTGGACGGCACTTATACCTACTCCGGCCGCAGCGACGACATGCTTAAAGTCAGCGGCATCTAC
>JAYSRZ010000226.1:0-1688 GCA_043720775.1 Variovorax sp.
GGCGCTGTTGGTCGTTCCGATGGGTTTGCTTTTAGCTTATGGCTTGCTGCGCTTATCAACGAGCCTGTTTACTGAACTGCGTGAACTCGTTTTCGCCAAGGCCACGCAAGGCGCAGCGCGCTCGATTGCCCTGAAAACTTTTGAGCATCTGCATGCCCTCTCCCTGCGCTTCCATTTAGAGCGCCAAACCGGCGGCATGACGCGCGATATCGAGCGCGGTGTGCGCGGCATCGAATCGCTGATCTCGTATTCGCTGTATTCCATCATCCCCACGCTGATCGAAGTGGCGCTCGTGCTTACGATTCTTGCGGTGAAATTCGATGTGTGGTTTGCCATCATCACGCTCTCAGCGCTGTCGATCTACATCACGTTTACTGTGCTGATTACGGAGTGGCGCACCAAGTTCCGCAAAGAAGCCAATGAGCATGATTCTGCGGCTCACACCAAGGCTGTTGATTCGCTGCTCAATTACGAAACGGTGAAGTATTTCAACAACGAAAAGTTTGAGGCGGAGCGCTACGACGAGCGCTTGGAAAAACTGCGCAAAGCCCGCCTGAAAAGCCAAACCACGCTCTCCATGCTCAACACCGGCCAACAGCTCATTATTGCCGTGGCGCTGGTAGGCATGCTGTGGCGTGCCACACAAGGCGTGGTCGAGGGCCGCATGACTTTGGGCGATTTGGTGATGGTCAATGCCTTCATGATTCAGCTCTATATCCCCTTGAGTTTTTTGGGCGTGATTTACCGTGAGATCAAACAGAGCCTCACGGATTTAGACAAAATGTTTGTGCTGATGGAGCGCGAGCGCGAGATTGCAGACAGCCCAGATGCTGCGGCGCTGCTGCTCAACGCATCGCCTGCGGTGAAATTTGACAACGTAAATTTTGCATATGAGGCCAGCCGCCCCATTCTGCATGGCGTAAGCTTTGAGATCCCAGCTGGCAAAACTGTGGCGGTCGTTGGCCCTAGCGGCTCAGGTAAATCCACGCTAGCTCGGTTGCTTTATCGCTTCTACGACATCCAGCAAGGCAGTATTCAGATCAACCACAAGGATTTGCGCAGCCTCACACAATCGAGCGTTAGAGCCAGCATCGGCATCGTGCCGCAAGACACCGTGCTGTTCAACGACACCGTCGAATACAACATTGCTTATGGCAAACCGGGCTCTACGTCCGAACAGGTGCGCGAAGCGGCGCGAGCCGCCCGCATTCACGATTTCATCACCTCTACGCCAAAAGGCTACGAGACCATGGTGGGCGAGCGCGGCCTCAAACTCTCCGGCGGTGAAAAGCAGCGTGTAGCGATTGCACGCACACTTCTCAAGAATCCGCCCATCTTGATCTTTGACGAAGCCACTTCCGCGCTCGACACAACGAACGAGCGCGCCATCCAGGCCGAGCTACAAGGTGTGTCCGCCAACAAAACGACTTTGGTGATCGCGCATCGCTTGTCCACCGTCGTCGATGCGCATGAAATCCTCGTGCTCGATGCAGGCCGCATCATCGAGCGCGGTACGCATGGTGAGCTTCTTGCACAACAAGGCCGCTATGCGGCGATGTGGGCGCTGCAGCAGTCTGCTAGCGAGTAATTCTTAAGTCTTTTTGGCAGTTAGACTCGATGGATACTGCGTGAGGTGCTATTGTATTTATACCGTTTATCTCACAGCACTTGTAGCGTTTCAGCCCAAG
>JAYSRZ010000227.1:0-1683 GCA_043720775.1 Variovorax sp.
GAAGCCTTTTTTAGCCAAGTGTTTGCGCAGCACATCGGTGAACGTGACATCGACTTTCTTCTGATCGAGTTGCGTCTCAAGCTGCAGCAAGAATTTATCGACCACGCGCAAAATCACGTCTTCATTCAGCGCTTTGAAGCTCACCATCGCATCCAAGCGATTGCGGAATTCTGGCGTGAACAAGCGCTTGATATCAGCCATCTCATCGCCTTGCTGGCGCGAGTTGGTAAAGCCGATCGTGGCTTTATTCATCGTCTCGGCGCCGGCATTGGTCGTCATGATGATGATGGTGTTGCGGAAATCGGCTTTGCGGCCATTGTTGTCTGTCAGCGTGCCGTGATCCATCACTTGCAAGAGCACGTTGAAAATATCAGGATGCGCTTTTTCGATTTCGTCGAGCAGCAGCACCGAATGCGGCTTCTTGCTGATCGCCTCGGTGAGTAGGCCACCTTGATCAAAGCCCACATAGCCGGGAGGCGCACCGATCAGGCGGCTGATCGCGTGGCGCTCCATGTATTCGCTCATGTCGAAGCGGATGCAATCGATGCCCATGATGTTGGCCAGTTGCTTGGCCGCTTCCGTTTTGCCCACGCCGGTGGGGCCAGAGAAGAGGAAGGAGCCAATGGGCTTGTCTGCGCGGCCTAGGCCTGAGCGCGCCATTTTGACGGCGGCTGCGAGGGCTTCAAGCGCGGCATCTTGGCCAAACACGACATTCTTCAAATCGCGCTCAATGTTGCGCAGCTTGCTGCGATCATCATTGCTCACACTGGCGGGCGGAATGCGCGCGATTTTTGCCACGATTTCTTCCACCTCGGATTTAGAAATCGTTTTCTTGCGCTTATTGGCCGGCAGGATGCGTTGCGCTGCGCCGGCTTCGTCAATCACGTCAATCGCCTTATCAGGCAAGTGGCGATCATTGATGTATTTGGCGGAGAGCTCAGCGGCTGCCACCAAGGCGCTGGTGGCGAATTTGACGCTGTGATGCTCCTCGAAGCGAGATTTAAGGCCTTTGAGGATTTCAACCGTTTGCTCAATCGTCGGCTCGACCACATCAATTTTCTGGAAGCGACGCGAGAGCGCTGCATCTTTTTCGAAGATGCCACGATACTCGGTAAACGTCGTTGCGCCAATGCACTTGAGTGTGCCGTTTGACAAACTTGGCTTGAGCAAATTAGATGCATCCAGCGTGCCACCAGAAGCCGCACCTGCGCCGATCAGTGTATGAATCTCGTCAATAAACAGAATGCCATTGGGCTTATCTTTCAAGCTCTTGAGCACGCCCTTCAAGCGCTGCTCAAAATCACCACGGTACTTCGTGCCAGCGAGCAATGCGCCCATATCAAGCGAATACACCACAGCTTCTGCCAAGATTTCAGGCACTTCTTTTTGCGTGATGCGCCACGCGAGGCCTTCGGCAATCGCCGTCTTACCTACACCGGCTTCGCCCACGAGGAGCGGATTATTCTTCCTGCGACGGCAGAGGATTTGAATCGCTCGCTCGACTTCGTATTCGCGACCAATCAGCGGATCAATCTTGCCATCTTTGGCCATTTGATTCAGATTCTGCGTGTATTGCTCAAGAGGAGAGGCTTTCTCAGATTTCTCCTCGCGCTCTTCGCCGCCCTCGCCTGAGCCTTCGCCGGCTTTAGCAGGCTCGGGTGGATCCGTCTTCTTGATGCCGTG
>JAYSRZ010000228.1:0-1680 GCA_043720775.1 Variovorax sp.
CAAATACAGCACCGACGCGTTTATTGATTACCGCATCCCCGGCTGCGGCCCGAAGAAAAATTATGCGTTGATCGGCCCCGGCGTTTCGCAAAATCCGAATCAGCCTGTAAGCCTGCGCGAAAAGCATGGCTTTCAAGTCGGCGGCGTGGCGATGGGGCCGGGCGTGATCAATCCGCCGCATATGCATTTCACGGCCGAGGTGTTCATCTGCACGCGCGGCAGCTTCTCGCTGCATTGGGGTTTCAATCCTGAGCGCAATGAATACAAGCTGGCCGAAGGCGATATCGCAACCATTCCTACGTGGATTTATCGCGGCTTTGAAAGCCACGGTACAACCTATGGCAAAGAAGGTTTCATGTTCACTGGGCTCGGGCAAGATGACACGGGCGGCATTCTCTGGGGTGCGGCCACGCTGGAGGCAGCGCGCGAGCAAGGCGTGCATCTCACGGAAGATTACAAAATCATTGATGAGCACTTGGGCGGCAAATGGGAAGAATCCATGAAGCGCCTGCAACCGATGATGCCGCAAGAGGTGAGCCAGCTGCGCACTTGGAGCCCTGAGCAGATGCGCCAACGCGTTGTGAAATTCGCGGAGCTCGATTGGTCTCAGCGTGCTTTGCTGGATAGCGCTTTGCCCGGCTGCGGCTCTCAAATAGCTCCCGTGATCGGCCACGGCATGAGCGCGGAGCGCAACCATCTCGCACCCGTGATGAATTCGCATGGCTTCTCGGTGGAGTGGCTCAAGATTCCTGCGGGTGGCGCGGTGAGCTGCCACAGCCTAGCCTCCAAGCAAGTGCTCGTCGTGTATCAAGGTAATGTAGAGATTTATATACAAAATAAGCCATTCGCCGGCATAGAACCTGCGCAGAGTGCTATCAAATTAGTAGCAAATGGCAACTCGCAAGGCAACGACAGTTATGCCATGCCAGCAAGCGTTTGGCGCTCGTATCGCAATACAGGCGATGCAGACGCCGTGATCCTCGTGATGACACCGGGCGATGAACGCAAGCGCATCACGTGGGCGCCAGAGGTAGCAGCTGATGCTGCACAAGCAGGTTGGGGAATCGATGCCAACGGCTACGTCGGACTTAAACGCTACATTGATCGCTCGCAAAGATAAATTCACAATATCAGAATAGAAAGAAAAACATGACTAACCGCATCCTCACCACCCATGTCGGCAGCCTACCGCGCCCGCAGCGCGTGGTCGATCAGCTCTTCGCGCAAGACGCGAATCTCAATTACAACGAAGCTGAGTTTGATCGCGTGATGATCGCCGAGACCGATGCTGTGGTGGCCGCGCAGGTGGACGCAAAAGTAGATATCGTGAGCGACGGCGAGATGAGCAAGATCAGCTACGCAACCTACATTCGCCATCGCCTTACTGGCTTTGAGATTGGTGAGATGCCACGCGCCACACCGCGTGATCTCGATGATTTCCCTGATTTCAAAGAGCGCTTGGCCAAGCTCGGAGCCACACCCAAATACCATCGCCCGATTTGCACCGGGCCGATTGCCGTGAAAGATTTAAGCGGCTTGCACAAAGACATTGCCAACCTTAATGGCGCAGTAAAAAAGGCCGGGGCAAAACGTGCCTTCATGAATGCCGCTAGCCCCGGCGTGATCGCTGTGTTTCAGCCCAATAAATATTACCCATCGCACGAGAAATATTTGGAGGCC
>JAYSRZ010000229.1:0-4699 GCA_043720775.1 Variovorax sp.
GCCGCTCGGTGGCCCCCGCAGCTCTCAAGAGATCGCCATACACCTCGCCGAGCACTGCAAATGCGCTGGCCAAGATGATCACATACACCACCGTTTGCCCCAAATGCCCCGCGCTGATTTTACCTGCCACCACCGCTTGCGTGCCGTGAAACAAGCCCCAGAGCAGAGCAGCGCTGGTAGCGATGATGATGAAAGCCACCATCGCGGCTCGCATGGTGGAGCGGCGCACTGCGACGCGGAATGCGTTGTCGGTCGATACATTGAATCTCGCTGATTCGCGGCCTTCAGCTGTGTAGCTCTGCACCACAGGAATCGCATTGAGCACCTCGGCAGCAATTGCGCTCGAATCTGCCACGCGATCTTGGCTAGCGCGCGAGAGCTTGCGCACGCGCCGGCCCACCAGCAGCACCGGCAGCACGATTAGGATCAAAATACCGAGCACCATGGCCATCACGGTCGGGTTTGTCCACACCAGCATGGCCAATGCGCCGATGCCCATCACCGCATTGCGCAGCCCCATCGACAGCGATGAGCCCACCACGGTTTGCACGAGCGTGGTGTCTGCAGTGAGCCGAGAAAGCACCTCGCCGGTCTGCGTCGTCTCAAAAAACTCTGGTGATTGGCGCAGCACCTTGCCATACACCGCATTGCGCAGATCTGCCGTGATGCGCTCGCCTAGCCAGCTCACGGTAAAGAAGCGCGCGGCGCTAAACAGCCCGAGCGCCACGGCTACTAAAAACAAATCAAAGAAATGGCCACGCAGGGCGAGCAATTGCGCGCCTTTATCAGCATTCGTCGCGCCCGCCTGCAATCCGCCGTCAATCAGCTCCTTCATTGCGATGGGAAAAATCAGCGTCGCCACCGCAGCAAGCACGAGAAAAACAAAGGCCAAGCCGATGCGACCCAAATAAGGCTTCAGAAACGGAACGAGACCGCTGAGTGATTGCGGCGAGCCTTTGGCTGGCGTTGCATTTGAGGATTGTTCAGGCATGTTGGTTGCTCATGATTTAATAGCGCCTGACGCAGTATTGGCGGGCGATAAAGCATAGAAAGCTTAAAATTTCAATGCAAGCGCTTGAGGCGCTGCTCGAGGGCTTCGGTTTCGGCATCACTGTCGTCATCGTTGTCATCATGGCTGTCTTCGTTGTTTCCTGCGTTGCTTTCACCATGCTGATGGCTCGCTTCCATTTTAAAAAAGCCCACGCCTGCTGAGCCTTTATCAAGCTCTTCCATAGTAGCCTCGCGGATGCCTTCGATCTTGATTTTTAAGCGTAGCGCAATGCCAGCTAACGGATGATTGCCATCCAAAATTACATGATCGGGATAAACATCGGTCACGTGGAAGACCACCTCTTTTGGCGCGGTGGGGTCGCAGCCGGGCGGCAAGCCTTCAAACAGCATGCCCTCTTCAATCTTTTCGGGGAATTTGTCGCGCGGGCAAAGGTAAACGAGCTTGTCAATGTAATCACCAAAAGCATCTTCGGGCTCCAAGTGCAATTCCACAACTTGGCGGACTAATTTGCCCAGCAAATTCTCTTCAATTTTGGCCAGCAGATCATTGCCGCCAATCAAAAATTCAGCGGGCTCATCAAGCACATCAAGCTCTTCGCCAAGCGTGTCTTTCATCACCCAAGACAGGGCGACGACGCAATGGGCAGTGACGTGGAGTTGTTGGTTTTCGTCTGACATGATTAGGTCTAGGTAACGCGAAAAGCGCGAAAAGAACGCGAAAAACGCTAAAAAGGAAGATCGAGAAAAGTGAATCGACTGGGTAAAATTTTTTAATGACTAAACATGTTGAAAGCGAGGAGTTTGCGTTTTTCGCGTTCTTTTCGCGCTTTTCGCGTTACCTAGTTTCCCGTGCGCAGGCCAAGCACCCCAGTCAGTCAGGCAGAATTGTCCCATGAATGTGAAACTCCCTCTTGCCTTGCTTGGCGGCCTCAGCCCTGAGCAGTTTATGCGCCAGTATTGGCAAAAAAAGCCTTTTGTGATCCGTGCCGCTGTGCCTGATTTCAAGCCATTGATCAGAGAGGAAGAATTGCGGGCCATGTCTGCAAACGAAGAGATCGAATCTCGCCTTGTTGAGCACACAAGCAAAGGCTGGAAACTCACCTCAGGGCCGATTGCTCAGCCGCCCAGCGCGAAGAAGAAAGATTGGACACTACTCCTCCAAGGCATGGATATTCTTGCGCCCGCAGTGCATGCGCTCTTGCAGCAGTTTCGCTTCGTGCCCGATGCGCGGCTGGATGACGTGATGATCTCCTTAGCAGGCGAGGGCGGCGGCGTGGGCCCGCATTTCGATTCTTACGATGTGTTTTTGCTGCAAGCCTCGGGGCGCAGGCGCTGGCAGATTTCTGCTCAGAAAGATTTGAGTTTGGTGGCTGATGCACCGCTCAAGATTCTGCAAAACTTCAAGCCAAGTCAAGAATTTATCCTGGAGCCTGGCGACATGCTCTATCTGCCGCCGCGCTATGCGCATGATGGCGTGGCGCTCGATGCAGGATGCCAAACGTATTCGATTGGCTTTCGTGCGCCAAAAGCGGGTGAGCTGGCTAGAGAACTGCTGCATCGCATCGCCGAGGAAATTGCAGATGGCATGGAAGATGATCCCAAGCTCTCCAAACTTTACGCAGATGAAGGCCAAGAAGCCACATCCCAGCCTGGCCTGCTACCTGCTGAGCTGACTGCGTTCGCAGCAGAAGCCGTCAGCAAGGCATTGCAAGACAAAACGCTCATCGAGCAATTGATTGGCGAATACCTCACCGATCCTAAAGCTGGCGTGTATTTCGAAGAAGGCAAGCTACCCAAGAATTTCAAGCAAATCACGCTCCATCCCGCCACCCGCATGAGCTACGACGCCAAACACATGTTCATCAACGGCCAAAGCTTCAAATGCGCTGGCCAGGACGCCAAGCTGTTGCGCAAGCTCGCTGATGAGAGCATGCTGAACGCTTCGGAATTGATAGCAGGCAGCGCAGCATTGATGCCGGCCATTGGCGAATTCGCTAAAGAAGGGTGGTTGCGTGGCGAGTAAAACAAGCTCCTGACGAAAAGAGTATGATTAAATCCTACTCAAGGAGTTTTCACCATGCGCACTACCCAACAAATGAGCATCACCTTGCCCCATGAAATGGCCGAAGCGATTCGAGCCAAAGTAGAAGCGGGCGAATACGCTTCGGAAAGTGAAGTGATCCGAGATGGTTTGCGAGCAATGGTCGCGCGTGATCGTGCAGTGGAGAATTGGTTAAGAACTGAAGTCGTACCTGCCCTAGATGCCATCGACGCTGATCCATCGATTGGTTTGAGCGCTGACCAAGTGCGCAGCGCGCTCGCGAAAAGGCATGCTTTGAAATCATGATCTACAAGATCATCTACACGCCGAAAGCCAAGAGTCAGCTTGTCACGATCTACGACTACATTTGCGATATAGCTGCACCGCATGTTGCCCTGAAATACACTGGTAAGGTGATTGATTATTGTGAAGACCTCAATATTTTCCCGATGCGCGGCTCAATGCGAGATGATTTGAGCCCCGGATTACGAATCACGAATTACAAAAAGACCTGCGTCATTGCATTTCGTGTTCGTGAAGATACCGTCACGATCATTGGCATTTTCTACGGCGGGCAAGATTACGAATTCCAGCTTGCGAATGAACTCGATGATTGATTCCGCATCGCCAACGCCAACGCCAACGCCAACGCCAACGCCAACGCCAACGCCAACACCAGCGCTGCCCCCAATCCGGCTGCCCGAAGGCGCATTCTCAGTCGCGTGCAATTTCAGCAGCTCATTCGCGATGCTATCTCTTGCGCTGAACGCGAGAGCTGGCGCGAGATGGTTTGGATGGATTTGAATTTTGAAGATTGGCCGCTGGGCGAGAAAAGCGTGGAAGCTGATTTACAAGCGTGGAGCGAGACTGGGCGCAAGCTCACGATTGTTGCCAAGCGCTTTGATCCGCTCATTGCCAAGCATCATCGCTTTGTGAATTGGCGCAAGCAGTGGAGCCACATTATCGAAGCGCGAGCGGTGAGCAGCGCCAGCGATGAAGAATTCCCTTCTTTGATTTTGAGCCCAAGCTGGGCGATGCATCGCTTGCAGCCCGCTCTTTGCAAAGGCGTGGCTGGCTATGAGGCCAAACGCCGCGTAGATTTACGTGAACTGAGTAACGAATGGATTTCGCTCAGCGCGCCTTCGTTTGCCGCGACGACTTTGGGGCTTTAGACCAAATCAGTATTCTAAGGTGACCGTGTGCACGTTGGAGCCGGCGCAGTTAGCCGTGCCACATATGCCAGCTTGGTTCGCAGCAAGATCAACTCGAAAACTGGAATTTTGGCCGTTTCCGTTTCCAGTTCTTTCTAAGAGAGTTGTACGTGTAACGGTGTATGCGACACCCGCAATAGCGCCTGCTAATGGAGAGACAGTAACTTTGTAGGGCAGTCCGCTGCTGCAAACTGCTTCAAGGGTACTGGTTTGCGACTGCGCCGCACCAAAAGCAGTGTAGTCGAAGAATAAATCTCTTCCTTGCTGACGCACCACACACAAAGCGCCCACGCCAACAGAGACGTTGATTTGCGTTGTTGGTGGGGCTGGCAAATCAAACGGACCGGTTATCGCAACGCTTGAGATGGATGGCGTAATAGTGACCGTATCGACGTAGGTGCCAGCTGCTGGCGCTGCAGGGTTTCCTCCCGCAGTG
>JAYSRZ010000230.1:0-4690 GCA_043720775.1 Variovorax sp.
AATCTCGCTGGGCTGGATCGTGATGCCCACATTCACCCAGCGCGTCGCGCCTTTTTTCGTGATGCCAAAAAGTGCCACGGCAATCAAAAGCGCCACACCCGCCACATAAATCGGCACCGCAAAGCTCATGATGCGCTGGGGCGAGACTTGCGCCACGATAAACAAAATCGTGCCCGCAATCAGCATGTTGCGGCCATGATCTACAAAGCGTGAGCCGTGATCAAAGCCCGAGGAATACATCACCAGCATGCCCGCGAAGGCGAGCAAGAGCACAGCGAGAGAAAGCGGCCCGTCAAAGCCTTGAAATAGCGGCAACATGCGTTGATACCAGCGAGGTTGATCAAAGACGGTGCGCATGACGATTTGCTCTAGCGGAACACCCTACAGCCCGAGCGTAGCGTGATCCGCCGTCCAATTTTGGCCACCTTGGGAAGCGATTTTTATTGCGCCGATTTTGTTGCCCAGCTCGCAGCAGCGCGCCAAATCCCAGCCACGCTCCAAGCCGAAGAGCAAAGCCGCGCGGAAAGCATCGCCGCAGCCTGTGGGGTCAACCACGGCGGTAGCCTTCACTCCCGGTACATGTACTTTGCTGCCCTTCGTCCAAATCTCGCAGCCTTGATCAGCCAATGTCACGATCAGTGCTTTGACCTTGCCCGAAATCTCGGCAAGCGACCAGCCGGTTTTCTCAGTGAGCATTGCGCCTTCGTAATCATTGACGGTCACATAATCGGCCATCTCGATGAGCTCTTTGTGCTCTGCGCCGTTGAACACCGGCAATTGCTGGCCGGGATCAAAAATAAAACCAATACCCGCTGCTTTGAATTGATGCGCATGATCCCACATCGCATCGCGGCCATCGGGCGAGATGATGCCGATGTTGACGCCTTTGCTCTTCTCATCGGCTGCAATCAAATTCTTATGCGCGTTGGCCATCGCGCCGGGGTGGAAACCAGTGATTTGGTTGTTGCCTTTATCGGTCATGATGGTGCATAGCGCCGTGAAGCTGCTGTTGTCGATCATGATCAAGCGTGTTTCAATACCCATTTTTTTGAAGCGATCCAAATAGTCGCTCGCGTCCGGCCCCACAGCGCCCATCGGCAGCGGATCGCCGCCTAGTTGTTTGAGCGCATACGCAATATTGCCCGCGCAGCCGCCGTATTCTTTGCGCATACCGGGCACGTAGAAAGACACGTTGAGCTTGTGAATTTGATCGGGCAAGATTTGTTCGGAGAAATCGCCCATGAAGGTGAGGATGGTATCGATGGCGACGGAGCCGCAGATGATGACTGACATTTTTTTGTTCTCGCAGAGTAAAGGAATTTAAGGATAAAAAGCTAATACACGATAGCCTTGGATACGGCCGCCGGCAAGCTGCGTTGTGTCGATTTGCAATGTAGTGTTGCCTGCCATGTCTTGCGTCGGTCCAAGGGCTTGAAGGCTCGATCCTAGATCAGCAGGCGAGAGTACGCGGCGGAGAATTGATTGGTCTTGTGCATCTTGCAAGGTCAGCTCCACATGCGGCATAGCCACAGGGAGTGCTCCCGTGTTTTTGAGCGTCACGCCTAGGCGGTAGCTCTGCGTGATGGATTCAAGCAGAGCGTTGTTTTTATTGATTCGATTGAAGCTTGATGCATCAATGGTGATGGCTTCAATGCGTTTGAGGGCTTGAACTTGGCAACCGAAGGGCTGACAGACCCGATCAAGCCATATTTTGGTGTGAGGCCAACGCGCTGCAATGTAATTTTTGTCATGAACCGCAATTTGTGCGGCCAGCATAGCAAGCAGGCCAACGCATAGCAGGCCTAAACCCAATCGCACCCAAGGCGAGCGCCAGCGCTGTGCGCGCTGCGCCTTCACGACGAAGCTCGGTGCAGCGGCAGTATCAGCGCTTTGGCCATCCTTAGCCACAACAGGCTCGCCCATTGAATCGAGCCACTGCGACTTATCCATCGCTGAGACGGGGAAAAATGTGGTGGGTTCTGCGCTTTCGATCAGGATATTTTGTTCTAGTGAACTGTCAGTCGCATCTATTTGTGCGTCGTCATTAATAGAATCACTCGCTCTTTTTTCGATTGGTTCGTCCTGTGGCGGTGTTTGTGCAACGGCTGGCATGACGTACTCGCCAAACATGCCACTGCCTTGAAATTTGCTATTTCGAAACGACGCGATTTCAGAATCAATGCTGTTCGCAGCATCGAGTTGCGATTCGGGTTTGATCGCGTCAGGCGTATCCAGCCTAGGCTCCGCCTGAACCGAGGCGCTTTGAATGGGAGGCAATTGAGGCGTACCCATTGCTTTACTCTCGCTTGAGTTTTGCCTCTCTATAGGAGCTTGCACGAGATTGGATTGCGCATCAAAAACCGTAGCGCATTGTCCGCAGCGCACCCATCCATCAGAGATTTTGAGTTGGTCCGCCACCACCTTGAACAAGGTGCCGCAAGAGGTGCAACGGGTGACTAAACTCATGGATTGATATTGTAGTTGTGTGCTTGTGTCTGGGGCATAAAAAAAACCGCCGGGCGGCGGTTTTTCATAGCGAGGAATAGTTTTATTTGGGTGCGGATGCAGGAGCTGTGGCGGATGCAACAGGAGCTACACCATCGGCAGGCTTCGCGCGGTCAGGCACAGGGAAGCTGCCGCCCGCTGCATTTGTCATGTACACCACGGCACGGCCGACTTCAGCGTCTTCCCAATCGCCGCCGCCTTGCGCGCCCATGGCGCCTTTACCTTTGAGAGAAGCCGTGAGCAATGCGTCATAACCTGTTTTGATACGTGGCGCCCAGGCACTTAAGTCACCGAATTTCGGAGATCCGGCTACACCTGCGCCATGGCAAGCCACACATTGCGCTTTGTAAACCGCTTCGCCTGTGTTCAAGGCGCGATTAGCGTCGCGAATCTCAACGGTGCCAATTTTGGCTATCCGCGCTTCGATACCCTTGGTAAGCTCCGCTTGCGTGAGGCCGCTGAGTTCGCCGCCGCTGCCACCGGGTTTGGCATACGAGACCACAAAGTACACCAAGCCAATGATGATGAAAATAGGGGCAACCAAGGAGAAAAATGCTGTAGCCAGCGCTTGGCCAGCAGTTTTGATCGGGCCTTCGTGAGATTCGTGTTCTGCGCTCATGAGAGTTCTTAAAAGTTGGTGTTTACAGAATCAGATTATAGCGGGGCATGCCACCTGCTCAGGGGTAAACCCTGCGGCATTTTTGCCAAATTTGCTGGCATCGGCTTTATGCTTTGCTGTAAGCCAGGACGCGCTGGGTTTGCACACCTAGACCGTCGATGCCCAAGCTCATCACATCGCCTTTTTTCAAGTAGCGCGGCATGGGTTTACCGTCTTTCTTGATGCCCATGCCCACACCGGGTGGCGTGCCAGTGGTGATCACGTCGCCGGGGAGCAAGGTCATGAATTGGCTCAAATAGCTCACGATTTTTGCCACGCTGAAAATCATCGTTTTCGTGTTGCCTTGCTGCATGGGCAGACCGTTCAAGTCAAGCCACACGCCCAGCTTTTGCGGGTTTGGGATCTCATCAGCAGTCACGAGCCAAGGGCCAATCGGCCCGAAGGTGTCGCAGCCTTTTCCTTTGTCCCATTGCGGGCCGCGTTCAAGCTGGTATTCGCGCTCGCTGACATCGTTGACCAAGCAATACCCTGCGACGTAAGACAGCGCTTCTTTTTGCGAGACGTATTGCGCTTTTGTGCCGATCACGATGCCCAACTCGACTTCCCAATCGCTCTTCTTCGATCCTTTGGGCAGCATCACATCATCGTCTGCGCCCTGAATGCAACTGGTCGCCTTCATGAAGACGATCGGCTCTTTGGGAATCGGCATGCCGGCCTCTTCGGCGTGATCGCGGTAATTGAGGCCGATGGCGATGAATTTACCGATGTTGGCCACGGGGCAGCCCATGCGCACTGATTCGTCGCTTTTGCTTTTGACCAGCGGTAATTTTTCGAGTTTGAGTTTGCTGAGTTTTTTGAGTGAAGCTGGAGAAAGCTGCGCTGCGCCGATATCGGGGACGATGGCACTCAAGTCACGCAATTGCCCGGTTGAATCAATCACGCCGGGTTTTTCTTTGCCTGAGCGGCCATAGCGAACGAGTTTCATGGTGTGGCTTTCTTGTTGAGTTTTAGCTCTCCCAAGGCGGCAAAAGCTTTGGGTTTTTCGGCGAGTGCAGCTTCAAAATCGGCACTGCTGTTTTGCAGCTTCACTGGCACGGGGCAAGTCTCATGTGTAGGCGCAAATGGCAGCGCCATGATCAACTCATCTTCAATCAGCTCAAGCAGGTTGAACTGCTTGGATATCACTAGCAAATCTTCCTCTGCATCGTCATCTTGCGCGCTGGCCTCGGCTTCATCGCGCACAAAGCGGAAGCTGCTGGTTTGCTCAATCGCCTCTTCCATCGCTTGCAAGCAGCGCTGGCATTGCACCGGAACATGAGCTTTGATAGCCAGATGCAGCCAACTTTGCGTCACGCCTCCGGCCACCGGCACGCTGGCTCCCCGCGCTGTCCAGTGCATTGTTTTTAAGAAGAAATCGGCATCTAGCCGATACAGATCCTGCGTAAGGCGCTCCATTTTTGATAGCGCTAGCTCGCCTGAGAGCTGCGCAGCGTTCTGCGCAAAGCTGCGCACATCAAGGTGATCTGGGCGATGGATGGTCTGTGTCATGGTTTGATATCCAAGTGT
>JAYSRZ010000231.1:0-1670 GCA_043720775.1 Variovorax sp.
CCGGTGTGGGCGAGCGTGATGAGCTATTTGCATTCAAACGTGCCCAGCAAAGCGCCGCAGGTTCCTGCCGGCTTGACGCAGGAAAGCGTGAATTTTTCAGCGCCCACCAGCGAAGGCGGCAGACCACTCGAAGCTTCTCGCCAGGAGTGGTTTCTCGCTGGCACACAACAAACGCAGTTCGCACGAGAAAAGAGCAGCGCTATTAAAACAGTAGCGCTTCACGCAGGTTCTATGACAGCTAACACCCCAAAAGGCTTAAAAAACACTGAGCTCTCTGCCATCGCGCAAATCACATCGCCTGCAACCGGAACGATCATCGCGCTTGATCCGGATATTCCGCCGCGCCATCAAAGATTGCATTTCACTGCACGCGGCGATGCTGCGCAGTGGCTGCTCAATGGTAAGCGCATCACTGCCGCAAAGGATGCGGGTCGCGAAATCCAATGGCTGCCCATGCCAGGCCGCCATGTCTTGCAACTGGCCGATGCGCAAGGGAGCGTGCTCGATGAGGTGAAATTTGAAGTGCGCGGTGCATCGTTTAAACCAGCGGGCTTTAAAACGGCAGGCGTGAAAAGCGCCGCTGCAGCAACAAAATAATTTCAGGTGACGCTCGCCGCAATTCAGGCACCACAAGTCTGCCATGGCGTAGCATGTGAGCTACAAACACATCGCGAGACAAACCATGACCGATCTATCCAAAGTGACTTGCATTGAAGACCTGCGTGTGATGCACGAGAAGCGCGCGCCAAGAATGTTTTACGATTACTGCGACAGCGGCTCATGGACGGAAAGCACCTACCGCGCCAACAGCGCCGATTTCCAAAGCATCAAGTTGCGCCAAAGAGTGGCCGTCAACATGGAAGGCCGCAGCACGAAGACGACGATGATCGGCCAAGATGTGGCGATGCCAGTAGCGATTGCGCCCACCGGCATGACCGGGATGCAGCATGCTGATGGAGAAATCTTAGGCGCACTTGCGGCGAAAGCTTTTGGCATTCCCTTCACGCTGTCGACCATGAGCATTTGCTCAATCGAAGATATAGCGCAGGCTACAAATCGCCATCCGTTTTGGTTTCAGCTCTACGTGCTCAGAGATCGTGATTTCATTGAACGCTTGATTGACCGCGCCAAAGCCGCTAATTGCTCGGCGCTGCAAATCACACTTGATTTGCAAATCCTCGGCCAACGGCATAAAGATATCAAGAACGGCCTATCAGCCCCGCCCAAACTCACCCTGCCAAATATCCTCAACATGATGACCAAGCCCGCTTGGTGCCTCGGCATGCTCGGCACGAAACGCCGAGACTTCGGTAACATCGTCGGCCACGTCAAGGGTGTAGAAAACATGAGCTCGCTCTCAGCGTGGACGGCTCAGCAATTCGATCCGCGCCTTAATTGGGGCGATGTCGAGTGGATTAAGAAACGTTGGGGCGGCAAGATCATTTTGAAAGGCATTCAAGATGCCGAAGACGCGCGTCACGCCTTGAACAGCGGCGCGGATGCCCTCATCGTCTCCAACCACGGCGGCCGCCAACTCGATGGCGCGCCCTCATCGATCAACGCTTTGCCAGCCATCGTGCAAGCCGTGGGCAAAGAAATCGAGGTGTGGATGGACAGCGGCATCCGCTCTGGCCAAGACGTGCTCAAAGCCCGCGCTCTAGGCGCACAAG
>JAYSRZ010000232.1:0-4675 GCA_043720775.1 Variovorax sp.
CGCTTGCAGCTCATCTGCCAAAGTGCGCAGGGGAAGCTGCCCGGCGCAGAGCACGATGGTGTCGGCCTCAATCCAGCGGGGATTTTCGCGTTTTTCGCCATCACTCACCATCAAGCCTTCGTCGCCAATGCGCTCGTAGTTCACGCCGCCCACCATGCGCACTTCTTTCATCTTCAGCGCAGTGCGGTGAATCCAGCCGGTGGTCTTGCCCAAGCCCTCGCCCAGCTTGCCTTCCTTGCGTTGCAAAAGTGTGATTTGCCGCACGGGTGGCTCTGCTTTCGGGCCACCGGCAACCAAGCCGCCGGGCGCAGTGGCAGGATCCGTCACGCCCCATTCTGCTTGCCATTGAGCCAAATTTGTCGTCGTCGAATGCCCGCCGGTCACCAAATATTCCGCCACATCAAAGCCAATGCCGCCCGCGCCAATGATCGCCACACGCTTGCCCACCGGCTTCCTCTCGCGCAACACCTCAATATAACTCAGCACCTTCGGATGATCCTGCCCCGCAATCTTCGGATCGCGCGGCAGCACGCCGGTGGCGATGATCACTTCATCAAAATCTTTCACATCAACAGCCGCCACACGTTTGCCCAATTGCACATTCACGCCTGTGACTTCTACTCTGCGCTTGAAATACCGCAGCATCTCGTGAAACTCTTCTTTGCCCGGCACTTGGGCAGCCATATTGAGCTGCCCGCCCAGCTCTGGCGCTGCGTCAAACAAACTCACCTCGTGCCCGCGCTCGGCCAGCACGGTGGCCGCAGTCAAGCCCGCAGGCCCAGCGCCTACCACGGCGACGCGCTTTTTCGCCCCATTCGCCTCAATAGGCCGATAGACCAACTCCGTCTCATGGCAAGCACGCGGGTTGACCAAGCAGCTCGCTAATCTGTTTTTAAACGCATGATCGAGGCAAGCCTGATTGCAAGCGATGCAAGTGTTGATCTGATCAGCCTGGGAAAGCCGCGCCTTTTTCACAAAATGCGGATCAGCCAAAAGTGGCCGCGCCATCGACACCATATCGGCGCAGCCATCCAGCAGCACTTGCTCTGCCACCTCGGGCGTGTTGATGCGATTGCCGGTAATGAGTGGCGTGGTGATGCCGCTCGCTACGAATTCGGCCTTCATCTTTTGCGTCACCCCCGCAAAAGCGGCGCGCGGCACGCTGGTGGCAATGGTGGGCACGCGCGATTCATGCCAGCCAATGCCAGTGTTGATGATGCTCGCCCCGCCCGTGGCCACCGCTTTGCCAAGCGTCACGATTTCATCCCAGCTGCTGCCGCCCGGCACCAGATCAATCATCGAAAGCCGATAAATAATGATGAAATCTTTGCCCACCGCTTCTCGCGTGCGCTGCACGATCTCCACTGGCAAGCGCATGCGGTTCGAATAATCCCCGCCCCATTCATCATCACGATGGTTCGTCGCTTTAGATAGAAACTGATTAATCAAATACCCTTCCGAGCCCATGATCTCCACACCGTCATAGCCCGCCTCGCGCGCCTTCGCAGCGCAATTCACAAACGCGCGAATCTGCCGCTCCACGCCGCTGCTCGATAACGCAAATGGCGTGAATGGCGTGATCGGCGATTTCAAGCGCGTCGGCGCAACTGCCAGCGGGTGATACGCATAGCGCCCGGTGTGCAAAATTTGCAGCGCAATCTTCCCGCCTGCGCTGTGGACGGCATCGGTGACTTGCGCGTGCCGCTTGGCCGCACGCGAGCTAGACAGCGTGCCAGCAAAAGGCTTCGTCCACCCCGCCATATTCGGCGCAAATCCGCCTGTGACCATCAAGCCCACCTCGCCTTCAGCCCGCTCGCGGAAATAAGCCGCCAGTCGCGTCAAATCCCGCCCCTCCTCCAGCCCCGTATGCATCGAACCCATGAGCACGCGGTTTTTAAGCGTGGTGAATCCGAGATCGAGGGGGGCGAGTAGGCGGGGATAGAGTGAGTGAGGGGCGTTTGAATTCATAGCGCGCATCATAGATGCGAGATGCGAGTTCGCCTGCACAAAGGCGACACAGTTCTAAATCCCAAATCTAAAGCCCGATTTGGTAATACTTCACATCAATAAAAAGCCGCGAGCCAATCAGCGCAGCCATGCCCACCACCAACACGAAATAGTGTGGAAACCGATCCGTCACGCTATCGGTTGCATCCAGCAAATAGAAATACAACCAAGCAGCCAAAAAGCTCCCTACGGCGTTGAGCGTTGCATGCAAAGTCGACATCATGCCTAACAGCGTCACGCCCACCAGCGCCGCATACCAAAACGCCAAATGCCAAGCGGGAATGCCAAGATGCGCGATCTTGAGCAAACCAGACAGGGCGAGAGCGGCAATCAGCGTGGGCATAGCATGACTTTACGCTAACGAAAAATCATCAAGCATCCGCCGACTTCAATGTGCATAGTTGTTTGACCCGTGCGCTCAATCCTAGCCTCACTCCCACCGTATTGCCGCCAACTTCCACTCGCCAGACACGAGCTTCCAATCAAGGCGCACGTCAAACGGCTCGGCCCGCTCAGGGATCAAACCCTGCGCCCCAGTGACCAACACCTTCGCCTCTGTCACGCCAGGCTTTTGCGAGGCGGGGTTGATCCCACTCCTTTGACTCACAGCGATCACCTTCACGTTGGCATATCGAAGAAACAAAAGCGTCATCGTCTTGCGCGCCCATTCGCCATCAAACTCTCCCTGAGCTTGAAAACCCGAGTCCAGTTGCTTCATCACCGCACTGGTGTCCTTTGCTTCTAAGTTCTTTTGCAGCCTCTGCACAGCCGCCTCCAGCGCCGTTTGCGGATCAGCGCGACCACATGCTGTGAGCGCTAAAGAAAGCATCAACAACACAGTAATGAGAAATGGGCGAAATTTCATGAATGCACTTTTTCAAAAGACTTTAAGCTCGGCAGCAGTTTGTTTCACTCAACCCGCTCGCCTGCGTCGTACCATCAGGCAATTGCCTCAGACAATTTTTTGAAAACACACGCGATGGAGGTTATCGCTGCCAAACCCTCTCTCCGCGCGCCTTCCAAAAAATTTCTGATTCAACCGCCCAATGGTTTCCGCTGGAAGGGCTATTTATATTCCAGGGCAGAATTAATGGCTGCCAAAAGCAAATCGTAAAACTCTTTTGCATTAATTTTGAATCCTGCGTCCGCAAACGAGCTACTCTCCCAAGTGTGACGGCCATGCTTTAAATGCATGCCTGATTCTTGTGACCACATGAAAGTTCGATTGAAAATTCTTGATGAAGCCCCTTCAGGATGCTCAATAAGGTGGTTGCGAACAGCTCTGACCTTTGGGCAATCAAATGACTGCATATTTGGGAATACATGCACTTTGTTTCTAAATATTGATCGAAGCCTAAATGCAAAGTAATAGTACGATTCAGTTAGAAGCCGCATTACGAAGCGCAAGTGCTCATTTCGCTCGTGGGTTGCGTTGTAATACTCTTTTTCGCCTTGCGCGTTGATTACCTCTAACTGCACTGTTTGTCTGAATTGCTCATCAATTTGTTGTAATTGATTGGTAATAAATAGTATTTGTTGAATGCGTTCACGAGCCTCGGCTGCAAGATCGTTATGCGCGGGGTCTATCGACCCTAATTGCTGAATGTAAAGGTCAAATTTTTCTAGTAAATCAGAGTTCATGCTTAGATGCTGTCTTGATTAACGTCGATTTATTAGCAGCGCAATCTCTGACGTTTGCACATGAATCCAGCGGAAATCGTTGGGCAGTTGAATCAGAAATTTTGGGAAGGCACGCGGTGACCATCGTTAGATTTCTGTGGCCTCGATCGCGTGTGTTTTCAAAAAACTTACTGGGGCAACTGCCCGATGGTACGACGCAGGTAAGCGGGTGGAGTGAAACGGCAAGTATGCACACGCCCTTCGACAAGCTCTGGGTGAACGGTCAGATACTATAAATTCAGTAGCACTCTGCGCAGTATCTACGCCGGCGATATGCGAAATCGAATCGAAAAAGGGTTGAAAAACTAAGACCGCAGCTCAACTATTCCCAAATCATCCTTCTCCAGCGCGACAGGTTTTCATCCAGCAAGAGCTTCATTGCGCTTGCAAAGTGAGCGTGGTGTGTTCCCGGCTGGCCGCATAGGCAAGCACTGCTTGAATATCAGAAGCAAAAAGCTCAGGGAAATCGTCGAGGATTTCCTGCTGTGACATGCCCGCTGCGAGCATGGAGAGCACGTCGTATACAGAAATGCGCAGCCCGCGAATGCAAGGTCTGCCGCCGCGTTTGCTTGAATCGAGTGTGATGATGCTCATGAGTGAATCGTAACATTAGCAACGGTGGAGCGCAAACGGCGAGCCAACAACATCCCCAGCGGAAACCATTGGGCGGTTGAATCAGAAATTTTTTGGCAACTGCGCGCGGAGAGAGGGTTGGATAGCAGTCAACGCTATCGCGTGTGTTTTCAAAAAATTTGCTGAGGCAACTGCCCAATGGTACGACGCAGGCGAGCGGGTCGCGTGAGACGTACAGCACGCAAACACCCTTCGACAAGCTCAGGGCGAACGGTCACAAACTACTAATTCAATAGCACTCCGCGCAGTATCTATGACGGGGAATTGCTCAAAAGCCTTGCAAAAAAGCAATACAACTGATTCTTGGTCAAAGTTGAGCAAGCGCTCGTTTAACCCACAACAGGCTTGGCGCTTT